>RHBP01000045.1 GCA_010030955.1 Synechococcaceae bacterium WBB_10_009
GTCGCGCAGCCGCATGGCGGAGCAGATCCGCGCCGGCGCCGTGCGGGTCAACTGGCAGGTGGTGACCAGCCCCAGCCGCGAGCTACGCCAGGGGGATCGCATCCGCCTGGAGGGTCGCGGTGAGCTGGAGCTGCTGGAGATTCAGGCCACCAAACGGGAGCGCTGGCGCCTGCAACTGCGGCGCAGTTGAGGGGGGCCAGAGGGGGTGCACCGTGACTGCTAGGTTGCCCTTGCCGCAAGGCTCTGAGGGCGATTAGCTCAGAGGTAGAGCACTACCTTGACACGGTAGGAGTCACTGGTTCGATTCCAGTATCGCCCACTTGCCTGGGGCCGCGCCCACCCTCAGCCGGCGCCCACCCACCGCGACAGCCATGACCGCCGGGGGCACCGCAACACCATCCGACCCTGCGCCGGCCACCCTGGTGCTGGGGTTGGGTCGTTCGGGCATGGGCGCCGCCCGGCTGCTGCAGCAACGGCAGGAACCGGTGCTGGTGCTGGAGAGCGGCAACGGCGAGGTGCAGCACCGCAACGCCGCCCAGCTCCGCCAGGAGGGGATCGCCGTGGCGCTGAACACCCCCCTCGACACCGCCAGCCTGGATGCCCTGGGCTTCACACCGGCGCGGGTGGTGGTGAGCCCCGGCATCCGCTGGGATCACCCGCTGCTGCAGGAGCTCCGCCGCCGGGGCATCCCCACCGTGGGGGAGATCACCACCGCCTGGGAGGCCACCCGGCCGGTTCCCTGGATCGGCATCACCGGCACCAACGGCAAAACCACGGTGACCCACCTGGTGGCCCATCTGCTGGCGGAGGCGGGCTTGGATGCACCCATGTGCGGCAACGTGGGCTTCTCCGCCGCGGAACTGGCCCTGCGCCGGCTGCAACCGGGCCAGGCCCTGCCGGCCTGGATGGTGGTGGAACTGAGCAGCTACCAGATCGAAGCGGCGCCCCAGCTGGCCCCGCGCATCGGGCTGTGGACCACCCTGACCCCCGATCACCTGGAGCGCCACGGCAGCCTCGACGCCTACCGCGCCATCAAACGCAGCCTGCTGGAGCGCTCAGCGGTGCGCATCCTCAACGCCGACGACCCCGACCTGCGCAGCCGCGCCGCCAGCTGGGACCAGGCCCGTTGGGTGACGGCCCAACCGCGCCAACGGGCCCGGGAGGCGGGCATCGAGCCCCACCTCTGGATCGAGGCCGATCAGGTGCTGGCGGCCCCCGATGGGGCGCCGCTGCTGGATGCCCGGGCCCTGGCCATGCCCGGGGAGCACAACCGCCAAAACCTGCTGATGGCGGTGGCGGTGGGGCTGGAGCTGGGCCTGGAGCCCGCCGCCATGGAGGCCGCCCTGCGCCGCTTCCCCGGCGTGCCCCATCGCCTGGAGCGCATCCGCAGCCACGACGGCGTGACCTGGTTCAACGACAGCAAAGCCACCAACTACGACGCCGCCGAGGTGGCCCTCAGGGCCCTGGAGGGGCCGCTGGTGGTGCTGGCCGGCGGCGAAGCCAAGCAGGGCGATGCGCAGGGGTGGCTGGCGGGCCTGCGGCGGGAGGCGGCGGCGGTGGTGCTGTTTGGCGCCGCCCAGGGGCACTTTGAGCAGCTGCTCAACGAGGGGGGCTACAGCGGCGCGGTGCACCGCGTGGAGGGGCTTGAGGCCGCCGTGCCCCTGGCCGCCCAGCTGGCCAGGGAGCACCGCTGCCGGGCGGTGCTGCTCTCGCCGGCCTGCGCCAGCTTCGACCAATACCGCGACTTCGAAGCCCGCGGCGACCATTTCCGCCAGCTGGTGCAACAGCTCTAGCGACAACGGCCGGGGCTAGCCTCGCCGCCATTGCCCCCAGCACCCGCCGGCTGCAGCGATGGCCCACTGGCTGATGAAGAGTGAACCCGATGTGTACGGGATCGACCACCTTCAGCAGGACGGCACCACCCTCTGGGATGGGATTCGCAACTACCAAGCCCGCAACTTCATGCGGGCGATGCAGGTGGGCGACCGGGCGTTTTTTTACCACTCCAACGCCACACCGCCAGGGATCGTGGGGCTGATGGAGGTGGTGGAAACGGGCCTCACCGACCCGAGCCAATTCGACCCGGCCAACAAATACTTCGACCCCAAATCCAAACCGGACGCACCCCGCTGGGATTGCGTGCGGCTGCGCTACGTGGGCCGGTTTGCGGCGCTGCTGAGCCTCGATGCCCTGCGGGAGCAGTTCAGCGTGGAGGAGCTGCCCGTGGTGCGCCAGGGCAACCGCCTTTCGATCCTGCCGGTGCCGGAAGCCAGTGCTGAGCGGCTGCTGGCCCTGCTGGGGCCATGCTGACCACGCCGCTGCAGCCGCGGCGAGCCCTGGGCCGCGGCCTGGCGTTGCTGCGCCGGCATCCCCTGCCGCTGCTGGGCTTCAGCGCCGCCGCCTGGGGCCTGCACGGCCTCGGCTGGGCCCTGGTAACCGCCGCTGATCCCCTGCCCAGCGCCGTGCTGGGGGCCCTGCTGCGCGGGGTGGGGATCGTGCTCTATGGCGGTGGCCTGCTGTGGCTGGTGGAAGGGCTGAGCCGGGCCGGGCTGGCCCTCGCCGCCGACCAACGGCCCCACTGGCGGGAGCTCTACCGCTGGCACGGGCGCAGCAGCCGGCGCCTGGCCTGGGGCCTGCTCAACCTGGTGGCCGCCCTGGCCTTCACCGCCTTGGTGGGGTTTGTGGGCTGGTCGCTGGTGGTGTTCCTGCTGCCGGCCCTGAGCCCCCTGCCGGCGCTGCTGGCCCTGCTGGGCTTCGCCGCCGTGGGGCTGAGCCAGGTGTTCAACCCCTGCCTGGTGTTGGAGCGCCAGCTCAGCCCATCCCAGGCCTTTCGCCAGGGGTTTGTGCTGCTGGAGCACCACTGGGCGGGGCTGCTGCAGCTGGTGGTGCTGCTGGCCCTGGCCAGCTCCGTGCCCACCCTGCTGCTGGGGCTGCTGGCGGAGGCGCTGGTGGCGGGGCTGGGGGTGCCGGTCACCGTGGCGGCGGTGGTGGCGGCCTCACCCCTGGTGGCGCTCAGCACCACCTGCGCCTACGGCCAGCTGCTGCCTGAGCTGGCGGCCGATGGGCCCAATGGCCTCAAGCGATCGGATCGCTGAAGCGCTTCTGCTGGGGAAACAGGTTGGCCAGGTAGCAGCGGGTGATTTCACGGGTCTGCACGCCGTTCTGCACCAGAAATCCCGCCAGGGCGGCCTGAAACAGGCGGTATTGATCCCAGTTGGGATGGGCCTCGATGAACCCCTGCATCGACTGCAGCAGGGCTTCGGGCACCTCCGCCCGCATGCTCACCGTGGCCGCCATGTCCATTCGAAATCATCCGATCGCCGAGCACCAGTTCTCCACAGGCCGGCGCCGCGGTCAACCGGGGCCCACACCGGTGCCTCCCAGGGGCTCTCATCGCAAGACAGGCCGCGGGGGCGGGGGTCTCGCACCAGCGCCGCAGCCGGCGGCGTCGCTGCTGCCGAGGGGCCGCGCCGCTGTCAACCGCAACGGGGCAACGGCCGCGGTTCTCCCCAGGGGCCAGCCGCGGCGGGCACGGCGGACCCGCAGCCTGTGGAAAACCCGTGCAAAACCCTGGGGAGAGGGTTGAAGCGGTTGGGAGAACGGCGGTGATCAGCAGTGCTGATCAGCGGCACAATCTCGCCAGCAATCTCACCCGCACCCCATGCCCGAAGCGACACCCGTGGGCCAACCCATCGCCCTGTTGGGCACCGGCCTGCTCGGCGCTGCCATCGCCACGCGCCTGCTGCAGCAAGGGGAAACGCTGTGGGTGTGGAACCGCACCCCGGGCCGCTGCGCCCCCCTGCTGGAGCTGGGGGCCAGGGGGGCCAGCGAGGCGGCGGCGGCGGTGGCACCGGCCCAGTGGGTGATCACCGTGCTCAGCGATGGGCCGAGCACCGCGGCGGTGCTGCAGGGGCTGGGGCCAGCCCTGGTGGGCAAAGGCGTGATCCAGATCGGCACCATCGGCCCCGACGAAAGCCAGGCCCTGGCCGCAGCGGTGCAGGGCTGGGGCGGCCGCTACCTGGAGGCCCCGGTGCTCGGCAGCCGGCCGGAGGCCCTCGCCGGGCAGCTGCAGCTGATGGCGGGCGGCAGCAGCGAACTGGTGGCCGAAGCGCTGCCCCTGCTGCGCCACCTGGCCGCCGCCCCAGTGCATGTGGGGCCCGTGGGCAGCGCCATGGCCACCAAGCTGGCCCTCAACCAACTGATCGCCAGCCTCACCCACAGCTTCAGCCTGTCGCTGCACCTGGTGCAGCGCAGCGGGGTGCCGGTGGAGACCTTCATGGCGCTGCTGCGCGGCAGCGCCCTGCATGCCCCCACCTTTGACAAAAAACTCGACCGGGAGCTCCAACGCCACTACGGCGATCCCAACTTCCCCACCGCCCACCTGCGCAAGGATCTGGCCCTGTTTGAGGCGGCGGCGCAGCGGGCCGGCCTCAACGCCAGCGGGCTCGCGGGGCTGCTGACCCTGCTGCAGGGGGCCACCGCGGCCGGGCTCGACCCGCTCGATTACTGCGCCCTGCACGAGCTCACGGCTGGCCGTGCAGCTGCTGCAGAGCCTGGCTGAAGGCCGGGGCCGCCCCGGCGCCCCAATGGCCCTCCAGGGAGCGCTCAGCGGCCCCCGGTGTGTAGAGCATCCGCAGCGACCACCGCTGCCGGTCGCCCTCCAGCTCCAGCCACCAGGGGCCCCGCTCCAGCTCCAGGGCGATGGCCTCCTCGGCCATCAGCTGGTCCTGCAGGGCGCCGTGCTGGGCCAGCAGATCCGCCACCGCCTCCCGCAACCCCTCCGCCTCAGCGTCGGTGAGCTCCACGGCCCAGCCTTCCCCCCCGATCAACACCGAAAAGGGTTGGCGGTCGCCATCCCAGGCCAACCGCCAACCCTCGCCTTCGCGCTGAATCAAGGTTTTGATCGCAGGGATCGAACGCCCTCGGGGCCTCAGCCGGGCAGCAGATCGGGCTGATCCTGCTCGTCGCTCAGCTCGATGATGGCCCGCTGCACGGGCTTCACCATGGAATCCTCGAGCAGCCCATCGAAATCATCGAAACGGCGCTGCTTGGCCCGGAAGGCGATGCGCACCGTGGTGAGGTAGCGGTTGCTGGAGTGGCGCACCAGGCTCTCGGCGCGCTGGGCGAGCTCCTTGGGGCTGACGTTGACGCCGAGATACATGCACTACTCACCGATGGAGCCATCGTAGGCCAGCAGGCTGCCGGGCAATGGCACGCGCACGGGAAACACCAGCGGTTCGCAGCCGGGGGCCAGCAGCCGGATCTCGCGCACCAGGTCGAGGGCGGCCAGGGGGGGGCGCAGCAGCTCCACCAAGCCGCTGATCAGTTGCCGGTGGGTGCGGTCGCGGCATTCAATGCGCAGGCTGCCCCAGCCGCGGCTGAGGCGGCAGGCCAGCAGCGGATCCAGCCGGCGGGCCAGATCCAGATCCTCCCGGTAGAAGGACAACACCGCCAGGGACAGCCGATCCATCGCAACAGCGGACCCACTGGTCTCACCATGAACCGCCCGGCTGCGCCACGCTCGGGGGCGGCCGTTTCCCTTCAGCTTTGCCCCCATGGCCGGCACCCTCGCCATCGACCTGGGCAGCACCACCACCGTGGTGGCCTACCAGGGGGCCGATGGCGCGCCCCCCCAGCTGCTGGAGCTGGCGCCGCTGGGCTGCGGCGACCCGGCGGTGATCCCCAGCCTGATCTGGCTGGCCAGCGGGGAGGCGGATACGGCCCTGATCGGCCGTCAGGTGGTGGATGCGGGACTGCTGGAACGGGGCGATGCAGGCCTGCATCGCGATTTCAAGCGTTGGATCGGCGCCGGCGGCGGGGCCGATGGCAGCCGCCGGCTCAGCCCCGAACAGTGCGGCCAGCTGCTGCTGGAGCGGATTTGGCAGCGCCTTCCGGGGCACCTGCGGCCACAGCGCCTGGTGCTCACCGCACCGATCGACAGCTACCGCGGCTACCGGCAGTGGCTGCAGGAGGCCAGCGCCGGCCTGGCGGTGCCGGAGGTGGCCCTGGTGGATGAACCCACCGCCGCCGCCATCGGCGCCGGGCTGCCCGCCGGCAGCCGCGTGCTGGTGCTGGATCTGGGGGGCGGCACCACCGACCTCTCCCTGGTGGCCCTGCAGGGGGGTGAAGGCCGCACCACCGTGATGGCCCAGCTGCTGCGCTTCGGCGGACGCGACCTCACCGACAGCCGGCAGGCCCTGCGCACCGCCACGGTGCTGGGCAAGGCCGGGCTGGCCCTGGGGGGCCGTGACATCGACCGCTGGATCGCCGCGGCCCTGCGGCCCCAGAGCCCCCCCAGCGCCGACCTGCTCAACGCCTGCGAGCGGCTCAAATGCGACCTCAGCAGCCAGGAGCAGGCCCTGGCCCTGTGGAGCCCCAGCGACGGCGGCACCGCCGTGGAACTGCGGCTGCGGCGCCGGGAGCTGGAGGCGCTGCTGGAACGCCAAGGTCTGCTCCGCCTGCTGGATGAGCTGTTGGAGCAGGTGCTGGCCGCCGCCCGGGGGGCGGGGGTGGGCAGCGATGCCATTGATGCGGTGCTGCCGGTGGGGGGCAGCAGCCGCATGCCGCTGGTGCGCCAGTGGCTGCAGCAACGCCTGCCGGGGGTGCCGGTGCGGGGGGAGCGCCCCGTGGAGGCGGTGGCCCTGGGGGCCCTGCGGTTGACGCCCGGCGTGGCCGTGAAGGATGTGCTGCACCGCGGCGTGTCGCTGCGCTGCTGGGACCAGCGCAGCGGCGAACACCGCTGGCACCCGTTGTTTGTGCCGGGGCAGACCTGGCCGAGCGAGCAACCGCTCACCCTGCGGCTGGCCTGCAGCCGTCCGCAGCAGGGCGAGCTGGAGCTGCTGCTGGGGGAACCGAACCCCGAGCAGCGCCGCGAGGTGGTCTATGTGGATGGCCTGCCGGTGCTGCGGGCGCGGCCCGCCGGCAGCAGCCGGGTGGAGCCCTGGCCGGAGCCGCCGCAGGCGGTGCCGCTGCAGCCCCCAGGGGATCCGGGGGACGACCGGCTGGAGCTGCACTTCCGCATCGACGGCGAGGGCATCCTGCGGCTGGAGGGCACCGACCTGCTGCTGCAGCAACCGCTGGAGCCCAGGGCCCTCGGGCGGGTGCGTTGACGTGCCGGCTGCCGCTCTGCCCCCGCCGCCGTGATCGCGGGCCCCCGCATCCATAGAACAGATCAGCGAGCCGCCCCCTCCCCTTGGCCATCCGCCGGCACCGGCTTCCACGCTTCTGGCTGGTGCTCACGCTGGGGCTGGTGACCGCCGGGGTGGGTGGCGCCTACTGGTGGGAGAAGCAACTGCCGGAGCGCCTGGCCCAGGCCGCCGCCGCCGGGCGTCTGGACGACTGCCTGCTCTACGGCGAACAGCTGGCCGCCCTGCGCTGGCTCGGGGGCCGTGCGCCCCAGGAGCAGGGGCAATGCCGCCGCCGCAAGGCGGAGGAGCTCTGGCGGCAGGAGCGCTGGGGTGAGGCCCTGCGGCTGCAGCAACAGCTGGTGAACTCCGGCACCAGCACCGCCGCCGACCAGCAACGGCTGCTCACCTGGCAGCGCCAGCTGGAGCTCCGCGCCCTGCGGCGCTACCGCGACGGCGACCTGGAGGGGGCCCTGGCGCTGCTGGGCAACCTCAACGCCGCCCAGAACGCCGACGGCACCAGCCTGGGGGACAGCCTGCGGGAAGACTGGAACCGCAACCGCTACCAGCAGCAGCGAGCCACCCAGCTGATCCCCCAGCGCCGCTGGTGGGAAGCCCTCGATGCCCTCAACCGCATCGACCACCCCTGGTGGAAGCAGCGCACCCTGGGGCTGCGCCGCCAAGTGGAGCAGGGCATCGCCAGCCTGCGGGACAGCCACGAGCGGGAGCACGACAGCCACGGCGGCGGACTCGAATCCAACGTGCCGCCGGAGCGCCTCAACCAACTGATCACCGAGCACATGGCCCGCGGCCTCGATGACTGGCAGGCCTTCAGCGCCGCCTGCCGGGAACTGGGCGGCAAGGTGGTGGAAGCCGGCCCGGAAACCAGCTGCCGGCGCTGAAGGCCCGTGACAAGATGAGCGCCTTCGCACGCAGCGCCCTCCATGCAGCCCGGTGATCAGGTCACGGTGAGCCAGAGCGTTGTGGTGTATCACCACCCGGAGCACCGCGGCCAGGCCTTTGATCTCAAGGGTCAGCGGGGCGAGGTGTTCCAGGTGCTCAACGACTTCAAGGGCCGCACCATCAGCCCCACCCTGCCGGTGATCGTGGCCTTCGGCCGCTTCCGCGCCCACTTCCGCAGCGACGAGCTGGAGCCGGCGAGCTAGGGCCAGCCGGCTAGCCCGCGTCCTTGAGCAGGAACACCCCCTCCTCGCCATCGATCTGCTGCAGGCAGAGGGCGATCAACTCCTGGCGGCTGGTGGGCACCACCCGGCCGCAGAAGTCGGGCTGAATCGGCAGCTCCCGGTGCCCCCGGTCGACCATGGCCAGCAGGGCCACCCGCCGCGGCCGGCCCCAGGGCTGCAGCGCCTCCAGGGCGGCGCGCACGGTGCGGCCGGTGAAGATCACGTCGTCCACCAACAGCACCTCGCGGCCGTCGAGGCTGGCGGGCAGCTGGGTGGGGGGCGCCAGGCGCGTGCCCACCCGCTCGAGGTCATCCCGGTGGAAGGTGGGGTCGAGGCTGCCGCAATCCACGGGGTGGCCGCACAGCTGCTCGAGCCGCTGGGCCAGCACCGCCGCCAAGGCCACCCCGCGGGTGGGGATGCCCAGCACCAGCAGCTGGCGGCTGTCCGCCATGCTCTCCAGCACCTGGGAGGCCAGGCGCTGGAGGGTGCGGTCCAGCTCCGCGGCGGAGAGGATTTCGAGGCGTTCGGCGGCCATGGCGGAGGGGGGCGGAACGGCTGTAGCCAAAAGCTGACGCAACCGGGATCACGGCGGGATCACGGATGGGTGCAGGGTAGGTTGGGTTCAGAAGGCGTCGCGGAAGCAGGCAGGATTCACCGGGTGACCGCTGTACCGTCCACAGAGTCCACGGGCCAGGAATCCGCGCAACCCAACCGCGCCCAACGGGGCACTGTGGCCCCGGTGGTGCTTTGCATCCTCGACGGCTGGGGCTACCGCCACGACGACGACCACAACGCCATCCGGGCGGCGGACACCCCGGTGATGGATGCCCTGTGGCACGCCTACCCCCACACCCTGATCGAAGCCAGCGGCGCCGATGTGGGCCTGCCGGACGACCAGATGGGCAATTCCGAGGTGGGGCACCTCACCATCGGTGCGGGCCGCATCATCCGCCAAGAACTGGTGCGCATCAGCCAAGCGGTGCGCGATGGCAGCCTCAACGCCAACCCCGAACTGAACGCCCTGGCCGACCGGTTGCTGGCCAGCGGCAAAACCCTGCACCTGATCGGCCTCTGCTCCGACGGTGGGGTGCACAGCCACATCGATCACCTGGGGGGTCTGCTGCACTGGGCCAAGGGCCGTGGCCTGACGGACGTGTGCGTGCATGTGATCACCGACGGCCGCGACACCCCCACCCAGAGCGCACCGGGGTTTGTGGCCACGGTGGAGCAGCAGATCGCCGAGGCGGGCGTGGGGCGCATCAGCACCCTCTGCGGCCGCTACTGGGCCATGGACCGCGACAACCGCTGGGACCGCACTGAAAAGGCCTACCGGCTGTTCACCGAGGAGGGGGCGATCAGCCCCCTCACGCCGCATCAGGTGTTGGAAGAGGCCTACGCCAGCGGCACCACCGACGAATTCATCGAACCCACCCGCCTGGGTGACGGCGCCATCGGCGATGGCGACGGCCTGGTGTGCTTCAACTTCCGCCCCGACCGGGTGCGCCAGCTGGTGCGGGCGCTGGTGGTGGCCGACTTCAACGCCTTCGCGCGCGACGCCATCCGCGATCTGCAGATGGTCACCTTCACCCAATACGAAGCGGGTCTGCCGGTGGCGGTGGCCTTCCCCCCTGAATCCCTCGATGGGCTGCTGGGCCAGGTGGTGTCGGAATCGGGGCTGCGCCAGTTCCGCACCGCCGAAACCGAGAAATACCCCCATGTCACCTATTTCATGAACGGTGGCATCGAGCAGCCCTACCCCGGCGAAGACCGCCACCTGGTGCCTTCACCGCGGGTGGCCACCTACGACCAAGCCCCGGCCATGTCGGCCGATCAGCTCACCGACAGCTGCATTGCCGCCATCAACAAAGGCATCTACGCCCTGGTGGTGATCAACTACGCCAACCCCGACATGGTCGGCCACACCGGGGCCATGGACGCCACCGTGGAGGCCATCGGCGCGGTGGACCGCAGTGTGGGCCGTCTGCTGGAGGCCACCAACCGCATGGGCGGCACCCTGCTGGTGACCGCCGACCACGGCAACGCCGAATTGATGGAGGGCCCCGATGGTCGCCCCTGGACCGCCCACACCACCAACCCGGTGCCCGTGATCCTGGTGGAGGGTGAAAAGCGCAAGTTGCCCGGCCATGGCAACGCCGTCGACCTGCGCAGCGGCGGCGGCCTGGCGGACATTGCCCCCACGCTGCTGGAAATCCTTGGCCTCCCCCAGCCCGCCCGGATGACTGGCCACTCCCTGATCGTGCCGTTGGGCACTCCGGCGGTGCCCAACCGCATCCCCCAGACCCTGGGGGTCTGATCGGCCAACGCAGCGACTGCCTAGGCTCAACCGATGCTTCAAACCACCTTCACCTGGATCTGGCTCAGCAGCGGCGTGCTGCTGGTGATCAGCGTGTTGCTGCACAGCCCCAAGGGCGACGGCATGGGCGGCCTGGCCTCCAGCGGCAGCTCCATGTTCAGCAGCGCCCGCAGCGCCGAAGCCACCCTCAACCGCATCAGCTGGACCCTGCTGGCGGTGTTCCTTGGCCTGGCCGCCGCCCTCAGCGCTGGCTGGCTCAAGGGGTTCTGATCCAGGAGCACCCGTGATGACCCGCCGCGGCCTGTTGGCTCGTCTGCTCAGCCTGGGCACCCCCCTGCTGGGCGCCAAACCCGCCGAAGCCGCCAGCCCGGCCGCCGACCCGCGCTGGCAACTCAGCGATGCCCAATGGAAAGCGCGGCTCAGCCCGGCGGCCTACGCGGTGCTGCGCCAGGAGGGCACCGAACGGCCGTTCAGCAGCCCCCTCAACGGCGAAAAGCGTGCCGGCATTTTCCATTGCGCCGGTTGCGACCTGCCCCTGTTCAGCTCCCAGGCCAAATACGACAGCGGCACCGGCTGGCCCAGCTTCTGGCAGCCCCTGGCGGGCGCCATCGCCACCAAGGTCGACTTCAAATTGATCGTGCCCCGCACCGAATACCACTGCAAACGCTGTGGCGGCCACCAGGGGCATGTGTTCAACGACGGCCCCCGCCCCACCGGCAAGCGCTACTGCAACAACGGCGTGGCCCTCAGCTTCCGGCCCTCCTGAAGCCGGGCCAGGCCTGAGGCCCAGCCAACAAAAAAGCGCCCCCGTAGGGGCGCTCTGAACGCGATCTCGCCAGGATCAGTAGTCGAAGTCGCCGCCGCCCATGCCGCCGCCGGCGGGAGCAGCTTCCTTCTTCTCGGGCAGGTCAGCCACGATGCACTCGGTGGTCAGCACCATGCCGGCGATGGAGGCGGCATTCTGCAGACCGGAGCGGGTCACCTTGGCGGGATCGACGATGCCGGCGGCCAGCATGTCGACGTACTCGCCGGTGGCGGCGTTGTAACCCTCGTTGAAGGGCTTGTTCTTCACGTGCTCGGCCACCACGGCGCCGTTGGCACCGGCGTTCTCAGCGATGCGCTTGAGGGGAG
>RHBP01000046.1 GCA_010030955.1 Synechococcaceae bacterium WBB_10_009
ACGAAGAACATTCTGTTGAATGAAGGTCTGCGTGCCTGGATGGCACCGGCTGACCAGCCGCACGAAAACTTCGTCTTCCCTGAAGAGGTTCTGCCCCGCGGCAACGCCCTCTGATCTGAAGTCGGTTCAGTTGGATTCAAGCCAGGTTCAAGGGCACCACGCGGTGCCCTTTTTTTGTGCACCTGGGGAGGGCTGTTTACCCTGCGTCCATGACGGGCGTGTCCCCCAGGCCTACCCCCAGGCACCGTTGGCACCAGCCGATCCGGGAGGCGTTGCCCTTCCTGTTGCTGCTGGTGCTCACCCTGGGGGCCATGGGTGGCGTGAACATCGCCCTGCACGACTGGGCTCCCACCCCCCAGCAGCACCTGCTTCAAAGCCTTGTGTGGCTGATTTATGGCAGCACCTGGGTGGTGCTGTTGCTGTGCACGGCGGCGGCCTTGGCCCAGCGGGAGAGGACGATGCGCCGGGAGCGCAATCTGCTGGCGGTGTTGCTGGCGTTGAACTTTGGTGCCGATCTGGTGAATGTGAACATCCGGCTACTGCAGAGCCAGGTGGTGGGGCTGATTCTGTTTCTGTGCAGGCCGCCCTGCTGCTGGTGGCGATGGTGGCGCTGTTCACGTTTCTCTATTGGTGCCTGGATCCACCGATGCCGAGCGTGGAGCAACGGGCCTTTTGGTGGGTGCCGCCCCCGGGGGATCGCTCCATTGAGAGCCCGTGGCATCCAGGTTTTCTGGATTTCCTCTACCTCTCCTGCGTGGTCACGTTTTCCTTTTTCCCCAGCGTCGAGCCCACCCAAACCCGCTCAAAGGTGCTGGTGATTGTGCACTTTCTGGTGGCTTTGGATGTGAACCTGATCCTGTTAGCCCGGGCGGTCAGTCTGATCCCCAGTTAGGCACCAATCGGCTGCGGCCTGAGCTGCCAGTTCCGCCGCCTCCAGGGCCCCCTCGAAGTAGCCGGGCCAGCGAGGGGAGGCTTCGGTGCCGGCCCAAACAACCCGCCCCTGGTGAGCAGGGCCTGGGCCGCCGTGCTCACCAGCCGCCAGGGCCCCATGGCTGGTCCAGGCGCCTGGCGCAGGAAAGCTGGTGAAGGCGCCGCCAATCCAGGGTTCCGCCGTCCAGGGCTGCACCAGCAGCTCAACGGGGTTGGCGGCTTGCGGGCCCCACAGGGTGGTCAGTTCATGGCGGATCAGGGTCTGCTGCTGCGCCGCGTCCATCGCCATCAGCCGGGCGGCCCGCTCCCCTGAGGCAAAGCCAGCCAGGATGCCGGGGCTGCCCTCGGGGGGGCTGCTGTCAGCGGTTAACTCGAGGGCGTGGAGATCGCTGATGCCCAGCCCATTGAGGCCCTCGTCCCGCCAGAACGCCCGCTCGTACACCGCAAGGATCTTGGTCATGGCGCCCATGGCGGAGCGTTGCAGCAGGGCGTTGTGGGCCGGCGGCAGGGCCGGCTCAAAGCGAATGCCAAGCCGCTGCTGGGGCGGCACAGCCACCACCACGGCCCGGGCGCGGTAGGCGGGGCCGAAATCGGCGCTCACCTCCACCCCACGGCTGTCCTGGCGCACCAGCCGCACCGGCGCCTGCAGCAGGATCGATTCGGGGGCAGCGGCCCTCAGTTGCTCCGCCAGCCGCTGGGCCACCGCGCCGGCCCCTCCCCGCAGCAGCCAGGCCTCCGGGCTTTCGGCCTGGGGCGCCACGGCTTGGGTCCAGGCCAGGTGCAAGATCGAGGCCTCCCAGGGTTCAAAGCCCCCTGATCCGCCCACCCGGCAGAGCCAGCTCAACGGCAGGGAGGCCAGCGGTTCGTCGGTCTGGGCGGCGGCCCAGGCCGCCACGCTGGTGCGATCCAGCCGTTCGGCATCGGCCGTTCGCCAGGGCCGCTGCGGATCGATGCGCCCCACCAACGCCAGAAAGGCGCGTTGCAGCCGCGAGGTGGACTCCCAGGCCCCTGGGGCCAGATTGAGTGCGGCCGGATCAAAGAACAGCAGCGTGTCGCCGCGGCTGTCCGCCAGGGGGGCTTGAATTCGCGCCCCCTGCCAGCAGAGCACCCCATCGCCGCTGTAGTGGCTGGGAAAACGCTCCAGGCCCAGCTCCTCCACGAGGGCTGAGAGGCGGTGATGGGTGGCGCCGCCCCACTGCCCACCGAGATCCACCACGGTGCCGTTGTGGGTGGTGGTGCTGCGCATCCGGCCCCCCACGGCGGAACGGGCCTCAAGCACCTGCACCTGCAGCCCCCGGCGCTGCAGCAGACGGGCGGCCATCAATCCGGATAGCCCCGCGCCAACGATCACCACATCCACCGTTCGGATGGCCATGGGTGCAGATCACCGCGAGCGCACCCGGCTTAGCAGAAACCGAAGCTGCGGTGAATGTCTCCCTAGGGTTGGGTGTGAGACGGCAGATCAGGCATCGGGGCCATCGATGGGCGCGGAAGCCTGTTCAAACAGCTGCAGGCTGGCGGGGATGCACCGTTGCTCTGAATTGCGGCCATCGGCGCTGAGCGTTGGCATCTCAGCTGATTAACGTGCTGAGACAGAACATCCTGGCCCAGCCAGTGCTACTTACGAGCTGTGTCCTAGATGAACCCAATGACTACGCGGCTTCAGATTCTCCAATCAACACTGGCAATGATTGGTGCTGAGGCGTTTACCGCCGAGGAATACAAACCTGGCCTGATCCGTCACATCGTTCTCTTCCAGTATGCGCTGGGGGCGACTGCCAATCAACGTGGGGAGGTCGTCGAGCGTTTCATCGCCCTTGGGGATGCCTGCCGGAGGAAGGGCGGCGATCGCTACCTCATTGGCATTGAGACAGGCCCTCAGACGAGCGGTGAGGGCGCTGACAAAGGACTGAATCAAGGCTTTATTGTCACGTTCAAGTCTGAAGGTGATCGCAACTATTATGTGGGTATGCCTGTTGTGCACGATCCCGCCTACTACGACCAAGCGCATCAGGAGTACAAGGACTTCATCAAGTCGTTCGTGAGCAATGCCCTTGTCTTTGAGCCCTTGTCTTTGACTTCCCGGTCGAGCATCAAACGCATCTCCATGGCACATCAGCCTGACTCCGTTTCTGCAGATCGTTGAAGACAGAAGTCTGATGACGCTCATTGCACCTGGACCGATGAAGCGGGTCACGTCAAATGAACCCCTCAATCAACCCAGGGCCCTCTGGCTTTCTGGAAGGGATCTGCGATGGCAAGCCGGCTAACGGATTTGAACCGATGGCCTTCGCTTTACAAAAGCGCTGCTCTACCACTGAGCTAAGCCGGCGAGGGAGGCCCTGTGGGCTTCTTCCTGGGGCGAGCCTATCGCTCGGTCAGGGTCCACAGCAGCAGTTGGGTGCGGTTTCGGCAGCCGCTCTTGGCCAGCAGGTGCGACACGTGGCATTCCACGGTGCGGTGGCTCAGCACCAGCGCGGCGGCGATCGCCCTGTTGCTCAGCCCCCGCCGCAGGGCCGCCAGCACCCGTCCTTCGGCCGGGGTGATGGCAACGGAGGCTGGTCGGTCCATGGAGGGCAGGGCGGTGGCGCTGCCCCCAGGGTTCCCCTTAGGCCTGGCTCGCGGTCCAGACCGGTTCGTCGGCCTCATCCGCTGCCACCTCAGCTGCGGCGGCAGCGTCGGGTTTGACCACCGGCCTGGCCCGCTTGATCGGCAGGTTGGCCACCAGGGCGGTAACGCGGTCCTCGGTTTCCAGGCTCACGTCGCCCTCCTCGAGGTCGATCTCCACATAGCGGCTCACCACCTCCAGAATTTCCCGCCGCATTTGCTCCAGCAGCTCGGGGTTGAGGTCGCTGCGGTCGTGGGCCAGCACCAGTTGCAGGCGCTCGCGGGCGGTGGTGGCGCTGGCGGGTTGACGACCGAGCAGCTTGTTGACGAAATCGCGCAGGGTCATCGGCTCAAAAGATCTTGGTTTGCATCAGCTGGCCGAGCTTGGCCCGCAGGCCGCGCCGCACCTTGGCTGGATCGATCAACGGCACCTCTTCGCCGCAGATGCGGCGGGCAATGTTGCTGTAGGCCTGGGCCGCCGGCGATTGGCTGCCGTTGAGGGTGAGCGGCTCGCCGCGGTTGGTGCTCACGATCACCTGCTCGTCCTCGAGCACCAGCCCCAGCAGGGGGAGGGCCAGGATGTCGGTGACATCGTCGACCGCCAGCATCTCCTGGTTGGCCATCATCTTGGGCCGCACCCGGTTGAGCACCAGCTGGATCGGCTTGATGCCGCGGGTGTTGAGCAGCCCGATCACCCGGTCGGCGTCCCGCACGGCGGACACCTCAGGGGTGGTGATCACAATCGCCTCTTCGGCGGCGGCGGCGGCGTTTTTGAAGCCGTCTTCAATGCCCGCGGGGCAGTCGATCAACACGATGTCGAAGCTCTCCCGCAGCAGCGCCACGATGCGCTCCATGTCCTCGGGCTTGAGCCACTCGAGCATGCGCGGGTTGCCCGCCGGCAGCAGCGCCAGGTTGGGCTCCTGCTTGTGCTTCACCAGGGCTTGATCGAGCCGGCAGCTCTCCGCCAACACCTCCTGGGCGGTGTAGACGATGCGGTTTTCAAGGCCGAGCAGCAGGTCGAGGTTGCGCAGACCGAAGTCGGCGTCGAGCACGGCGGTGCGCATGCCCTGGCGGGCCAGGGCGATGCCCAGGTTGGCGGTGAGGGTGGTCTTGCCGACGCCCCCCTTGCCTGAGCAAATCAGGATGGAGCGACTCCCCGAGGTGGTCACAGCACGGTCCGTAGTCGAGGCAGGTTAAGGCCATTTCCCAAAGCCGCACGGTGTTTCAGACACTGGGCAGGATCCGTACACCCGCCTAGAACGTCGGCAGAATTCGCCACTGCCCGCATGTCCGCCGCTGCCTCCGGCCAGCGCCTGCTGGTGATGCCCGATGACGGCGGCGGCGCGGTGGTGGAGCTAATTGATCAGGCCAGCGAGCAGCTGTTGCTCAAGCAGTTCAAGCTGCAGAGCGAGGCCGTGGAGCAGGCCCTGCAACGGGCGATTGGCCGGGGCGTGCAGGTGCGGGTGATGCTCAACCCCCACACCTCCGGAGGCGACCGCTGGAACGACGAGGCCTTCGCCCTGCTGCAGAGCTGGGGCGTTGCCGTGCAGTGGACCAGTGAGTCGTTCCCGGTGACCCATGAGAAGTCGATGGTGATCGACCGCTCCGCGGCGCTGGTCGCCACCTTCAACCTGGCGGACAAGTACTTCAACGAAACCCGCGACTACGGGGTGGTCAGCCACGACCCGTTGGTGGTGGAGCAGGTGATCGCCGGCTTTGAGGCCGATTGGAACCGCCAATTTTTTGAGCCGCGGCTGGATGTGGGGCTGCTGTGGAGCAGTGCCCACAGCCGCGGCCAGATGGCCCGGGTGATCGACCGGGCCACCACGACCCTTTGGATCCAGCACCCCAAATTCGTGGATGCGGTGATCCTCGAGCGCGTGGTGGCCGCCCGCGAGCGGGGGGTGAAGGTGCGGGTGCTTTGCGGCGGCAAGCACGGCCTCAGCGATTGGGACGTCTACGACACCTTCAGCTCCCTGCGGGTGATGGCGTTGTTCGGCGTCAAGATCCGCCGCCAGAAGTGCCCCAAGCTCCACGCCAAGTTGATCCTGATCGACGGCGTGGCCGCCCTCACCGGCTCCATGAACATCGACCGCAGCGCCTTTGATGTGCGCCGCGAGCTGGGCATCGAGGTGGATGCGCCCGAGGTGGTGCAGCGGCTGATCGCCACCTTTGAACTCGATTGGGGGGAGGCCAAGAAATACAGCGCCCCTGACCCGCTCGATCCCACGTATCACGAATCGGGCGAACTGCCCCCCGACCCGCATTTCGTGCACAACTGAATGGATCCGCAGCTCGACCCCCGCCCCCCGCTGCACACCCCAAACCACTGGGAGTTGTTTGTGGGGATGCAGCAGGTGGCCCTTTCCTCCTTCGGCGGCGGCCTCTCGGCCTGGAGTGAGCGCATCGTGGTGGAGCAGCGCCGCTGGATGGGTGAGCAGGACTTCCTCACCGGCCTCACCGTGGCCCGTCTGCTGCCGGGACCCAACCAGATCAACATGGCCGTGTATGTCGGCAGTCGCTTCTACGGCCTCAGTGGTGCCCTGGTGGCCCTGGGGGGAATGCTGCTGCTGCCCTTCAGCCTGTTGATGCTGCTGGGGCTTGGTTACTACTACCTGCATGAGACGCTCTGGGTGGATCGTCTCCTGGCCGGTGTGATCACCGCCTCGGCGGGGATGGCCCTCTCGATGGGTTTCAAGATCGCCCACAGCTACACCCGCGACCCGGTGGCGCTGGGCATCGCCGCCGTGAGCTTTTTGGCCATGGATGTGTTCCACGTGCGCCTGATCCCCCTGGTGTTGGTGGCCGGCCCGCTGGCCATGGCCTGGTACTGGCCCCGCCGCACCCCCCAGCCATGACCCCCCTGCTGGCCCATGTGTGCACGCCCCAGTCCATGGGCGACTGGCGCCATCTGCTGGCGGTGATCTGGGATTTCCTGAGCCTGTCGCTGTTCTCGCTGGGGGGTGGCAACACCCTGCTCAGCGAGTACCACCACCTCAGCGTGGATCAGTACTGCTGGCTCAGCTCCCGGCAGTTCGCCGACATCTATGCCCTGGCGGAGGCCGCCCCCGGCCCCAGTTCGATGATTGTGGGCCTGCTGGGCATGGGCGCCGCCGTGCAGGAGGGCCCGCTCTGGGGGGTGCTGAGCGGTGTATCGGCGGAGCTGGCGATCCTGTTGCCCTCCACCCTGCTGATGGTGGCGGCATCCCTCAGTTGGAACCGGCTGCGGGATGCCCCCATCCGCGTCGCCTTCGAGCGCGGTCTTGGGCCGATCACCCTGGGCATCCTGTTTGCCGTGGGCCTGAAGATCCTGCGCATCTCCGACCACGACACCCCCGCCTATGCCGTCTCCGCCGTGGTGTGCGTGCTGATGCTGCGCACCAAAATCTCACCGCTGTGGTTCATGGCGGTGGCCGGGCTGCTCGGGGGGCTGGGGCTGGTAAACCGCTAAGTCGGCCATTGGGGATCCGCCGGGCGGATCGCAATGGCGCCGTTCTCCAGCAGGGCCTCCTCGCAGAACCCCACCGGCGGCAGATCCTCGGGCCCCCGGGCCACCGCCCCAGCGATGCGGAGCTGCAGGGGCCGCAGCTGCAGGGCCACGATCCGGGCGCGTTCATCGCCCTGGCAGCCGGCGTGGGCCACCCCCCGCAGCCGCCCCCACACCCGCACATCCCCCGCGGCCGTGACCCGGGCGCCGGGGTTCACATCCCCCAGCACCAACACCGAGCCCTCCACCTGCAGGTGGTCGCCGGCCCGCAGGGTGCCGCGGTGGATGCTCAGCGCCCCATCCGCCCCGGCTGGTGGGCCTGGGGCGGATGGGGGGGCGCCCACCAGCAGGGCCGTCTCCAGCCCCAGGGCCGCCGCGGGCACCAGGCTCAGGGCGTCGCGCGCCTCCACCCGTTGCAGCTCCAGCCCCGCCTCCTGCAGGGCCGCCGCCATGGCCCGCAGCTCAGGCAGGGTCAGGGGCCGGTCGGCGCAGTCGAGCAGGGCCCGGCCGGGTGGGCATTCGGCGCCCAGCCCAACTGCTGCTGCACCTCCTCCACGGCGGAGCCGCGGGCCTCGGCCATGGGGGCCAGCCGGATGCGATGGAGGGGGGGCTGCATGGGCCGCAACCTACGCAGGGTTGTCGCTGGATTCCAGCGCCAGCTCCCGCCGCAAGGGGGTGGTGATCTCGCGCGGATGAATGAGCCAGGCGGTTTCGCTCGGTTGGATCAGGCTGCGCACCAGGGCGGAGCGTTGCTCCAAGGCCCCCAGCTGGTGTCCATCCCAGAGGCGCAACCCCCCTTTGTAGGGGTGGTAGCCGCGGTTTTGCTGCTGGTGCAGCCCGCAGCAGCGCTCGGGCTGCAGCCCCAACGCGGCGCTCAGCTGGCTGGCCCGCGCCAGCCAGGCCAGCCGCTGTTCGGGGGCGAGGGTGCTCACGTCGGTGGCCCGCAGCAGCCGCCGCTCCAGCAGGCGCCGGCTCAGCTCCTGCAGGGCCTCCGGCCCCTCCTCGCCCCAGCGCTGCAGGTGGTAGCCGGTGCGGATGTCGTCGTTGCCCAGGAAGGTGGACAGGTCGAGCTGCTGCGGCTGCCACAGCCAGCGCTCCATCACCGCATCCGCCCACACCTGGGCCGGGCCCAACTGGCGCGCTTCGGCGATGCAACGGCTGAGCAGCCAGTTGCACACCACGTTGAGCCGGTGGTTGTAGACGCTGCGGTACATCAAATTGCGCACCACCAGGTAGTGCTCCACCGCCATCAGGCCCTTGGGGTGGATGGCCAGGCCCCCATCGGGCGCCAGGGTGAAGCTGGCCAGAATCCGCTCCAGATCCAGGCTGCCGTAGCTGGTGCCCGTGCTGTAGCTGTCGCGCAGCAGGTAATCGAGCCGGTCGCAATCGAGCTGGCTGCTCACCAGGGCTTTGATGGCGGCGTGCTGGGCCTGCCCGTGCTCCAGCAGGTCGGCCACCGCATCGGCGGTGCCCGGGGCAAAGGCCTCCAGGGGGCCGCGCAGATCGGCGTGTTCGCGGATCAACCGCCCCGACCAGCGTTCGTGCTTGAGGCCGAACATCTCCTCGCCGGAGTGGCTCAGGGGCCCGTGGCCCACGTCGTGCAGCAGGGCCGCCGCGTAGAGCACCCCCGCCTGCTCCACCAGGGCGGGCGCCAAGCGCTGCAGGGCCTGAAGCGCCTGGCGCGCCAGCTGCAGCACCCCCAGGGAATGGGTGAAGCGGCTGGATTCGGCGCCATGGAAGGTGAGGTAGGCGGGCCCCAGCTGGCGGATGCGCCGCAACCGCTGGAAGGGGGCGGTGTCGATCAGGTCGATCACCAGGGCCTCCGCCGGCAGGGCGCGGTCGAGCCGGATCGCCCCGTGCAGCGGATCGTGGTAGGTGCGAGATCCCATCAGGCGCTGGGCCCCTGTTCGCCCTCAAGCTGCTGCACCAGCGCCGCCGCCGCCAGCTGCAACCAGCGGTCGCCATCGCCGCCGGGATCCAGGGGCTCCGGCTCCGGCAGCAGCTGGTCCGGGGCGATGCCCAGGTTCTGGATGTCGCGGCCACTGGGGGTCACGTAGCGGGCCACGGTCACCGCCAGGCCGCTGCCGTCGCCCCCCAGGCTGATCAGCGTCTGGATCAAGCCTTTGCCGAAGGTGCGGCCCCCCAGCAGGGGGGAGCGCTGATCGTCCTGCAGGGCCCCCGCCAGGATTTCGCTCGCACTGGCGGTGCCGCCGTTCACCAGGGTCACCAGCGGGCCGCCGTAGAGGCTGCCGCGGCCCGCCTGCTGGGGATCGCTGAAGCCTTCGCGGTTGCGGGTTTCCACGATCGGTGCCCCATCCAGCAGTTGGTCCGCCACCGCCAACCCCGCGCTCACCAGGCCCCCGGAGTTGTTGCGCAGATCCAGCACCAGGCCTTCGATCCCCTGGCGTTGCAGCTGCTCGAGGCTGCGGGCCACCAGCTGGGGCACCGGCTCGGCGAATTGGGTGATGCGCAGGTAGCCCAGGCGATGCCCCCCCTGCTCCAGGGTGCGGCTGCGCACCGGTTGCAAATCCACCCGGCGGCGTTTGAGCACCGCTTCCCGGGTTCCCCCCTGGGGACCCTTCAGCTCCAGCAGCACCTCCGACCCTTCGGCCCCGCGCAGGCGGGCGGCGGTGGCCTCCAACCCCAGGCTGTCGGTGCTGAGGCCATCCACCCGCAGCAGTTGCGATCCGCTCACGATGTCCGCTTCCGCCGCCGGCGACCCCTCCAGGGGCGCGATCACCACGATCGCCGTGTCATCGCGGCGGATGCCCAGCTGCAGGCCCACACCACTGACACTGCCCTCAGTGCTGGCCTTGAGGGCGGTGTAATCCGAGGGCCGCAGCAGCCGGGTGTAGGGGTCGCCGATGGGGGCCAGCATCCAGTCGATGGCGCCGTAGGCGTCTTCGCTGCTGCTGATCGGACGCTCCAGGGCCTTCTGCCGCAGTTGCTTCCAGCGGATCGCCTCGAAGCGGTCGGGATCCACGTAGCTCTGGTTCACCAGCCGCCAGCTCTCCACCACCAGCTGCTGGCCGTCGTTGAGGGCCACGGCCGCGCCGGGGCCAATCCCCAGGAGGAGGCTGCATAACCCAGCTGCTGCAAGGATTCTCAGCCACCGCGCCAGCCCTTGATGGCGTCCCCGTTGCGCGACTGTCACAGGCTGTGCGGCGGCCACGGGCGGCGGGTGGTGATCGGTAGACTCTGCCAACCAAACCCTCTCGCTGCATGGCGAATTCCTCCCCCGCCGCCGGCGGAAAGTCCTCGCCCGTTTACGACTGGTTCAACGAGCGCCTGGACATCCAGGAGATCGTGGACGACGTGGCCTCCAAGTACGTGCCGCCCCACGTCAACATCTTTTATTGCCTGGGCGGCATCACGCTGGTCTGCTTCCTGATCCAGTTCGCGACCGGCTTCGCGATGACCTTCTATTACAAGCCGACCGTGGCTGAGGCCTACGCCTCGGTGCAGTACCTGATGACCGACGTCAGCTTCGGCTGGCTGATCCGCTCCGTGCACCGCTGGAGCGCTTCGATGATGGTGCTGATGCTGATCCTGCACGTGTTCCGCGTGTACCTCACCGGTGGCTTCAAGCGCCCCCGGGAGCTCACCTGGATCACCGGCGTCACCATGGCCGTGATCACCGTGTCCTTCGGCGTCACCGGCTACTCCCTCCCCTGGGATCAGGTGGGCTACTGGGCCGTCAAGATCGTGTCGGGCGTCCCCGCCGCCGTGCCCGTGGTGGGCGACTTCATGGTGGAGCTGCTCCGCGGTGGTGAGAGCGTCGGCCAGTCGACCCTCACCCGCTTCTACAGCCTCCACACCTTCGTGATGCCCTGGTTGCTGGCGGTGTTCATGCTCATGCACTTCCTGATGATCCGGAAGCAGGGCATCTCCGGTCCCCTCTGATCCATGGAGAGGGTCTGGTTTCGCAGTGTTGCGATTCCAGCCCGTTGCTCACCAGGCACTGCCGTCACCCCAGGGCAGTTTCTAGCCTCTGAACCACTGGGGTTTCCCATCCGGTTCTTCCACCTCCGGTCAACGCCATGCACATCCTTAAGAAGCCCGATCTCGCCGATCCGAAGCTCCGGGCCAAGCTGGCCAAGGGCATGGGCCACAACTATTACGGCGAGCCCGCCTGGCCCAACGACCTGCTCTACATCTTCCCGGTGGTGATCCTGGGCACCATCGCCTGCGTGGTGGGTCTGGCGGTGCTGGATCCGGCCATGCTGGGCGACAAGGCTGATCCCTTCGCCACGCCGCTGGAGATCCTGCCTGAGTGGTACCTCTACCCGGTGTTCCAGATCCTGCGGGTGGTTCCCAACAAGCTGCTGGGCATCGCCCTGCAGACCATGATCCCCCTGGGCTTGATGCTGATCCCCTTCATCGAGAGCTTCAACAAGTTCCAGAACCCCTTCCGCCGTCCGGTGGCCATGGCCGCCTTCCTGTTCGGCACCCTGTTCACCATCTACCTGGGCATCGGCGCTGCCCTGCCGATCGACAAGTCGCTCACCCTCGGCCTGTTCTGATCGCTCCAAGCTGGCTTCGATCCCTGAACCCCTGCCGCAAGGCAGGGGTTTTTTGTGGCCCGTCCCCAGCGGTGCTGGCGGATGCGGTGTGTCGGGTGCTACGCTTTTGGACTGCGAGCGCACCAGGCCTTTTGGGGTTTTGGAGGCGTGAGCAGGAACCAAAGACGCCGGTCAGCCGGTGTTGTAGGTTCA
>RHBP01000047.1 GCA_010030955.1 Synechococcaceae bacterium WBB_10_009
GAACCGGTGCGGGAGTTGGGGGCCGCCGCCAGCGACCTGCCCCTGCGGCTGGTGTGGGGTGGCTCCGGCCTGTTGATGCGCGGCGACTGCGCCGATGGCTTGGCGCGGGCCTGGCGGCAGCTGCAGCGGCGCTGAGCTACGGCGTGGCGGCGTGGTAGCTGCTGCGCACCAACGGCCCCGAGCGCACCATGGCAAACCCCAGCTCGCGGGCGATCTCCCCGAGCTGCTCGAACTCCTCGGGGGTCCAGTAGCGGGCCACGGGAATGTGGGCCAGGGAGGGCCGCAGGTATTGCCCCAGGGTGAGGCGCTGGCAGTCCACGGCCCGCAGGTCGCGCAGGGTGTCCACCACCTCTTCGAAGGTTTCCCCCAGCCCCAGCATCAGGCCGCTCTTGGTGGGGATGGCGGGGGCCAGTTCCCGGGCCGCGGCCAGCAGCGCCAAGGATCGCGTGTAGGTGGCGCCGCGGCGCACCTCCCCCTGCAGGCGCTGCACCGTTTCCAGGTTGTGGTTGAAGCACACCGGCTCGGCCGCCAGCACGGCGGCCAGCCGTTGCCGTTGGGCGGCGATCGCCTCCGCCTCGTCGCGGTAGCCACCCCAGAAGTCGGGGGTGAGCACCTCGATCGCCACCTGCGGTTGGCGCCGGCGGATCGCCGCCATGGTGGCGGTGAACAGGCTGGCGCCGTGGTCGGCCATGTCGTCGCGGGCCACGGCGGTGAGCACCACATAGGAGAGCCCCAGGCTCTCCACCGCCTCCGCCACCCGCTCCGCCTCCGCCCCATCCACCGGCGTGGGGGCCTCCCCCTTGTCCACCTGGCAGAAGGCGCAACTGCGGGTGCAGATCGGCCCCCCCAGCAGGAAGGTGGCGGTGCCGGCGGCGTAGCACTCGCCGCGGTTGGGGCAGCGCCCCTCCTCGCAGATGGTGTGCAGGCGCTGTTGCTTCACCACCGCCTGCACCGTTTCCAGATCGCTGGCGTTGCCGATGGGGCTGCGGATCCACGCCGGCAGCCGTTCGGCGGGGGGGGTGGCGCTGTAGCGGCTGCGGCGGGGTTGCATCACTCGAGCCGGCGGCGGCCCTCGAGGGCCCGGGCGAGGGTGACCTCATCGGCGTATTCCAGTTCGCTGCCCACGGGCAGGCCGTAGGCGATGCGGCTCACCTGGGTGAAGGGCTTCAGCAGCCGCGCCAGGTAGAGGCTGGTGGTGTCCCCCTCCACGCTGGGGGTGAGCGCCAGGATCACCTCGGTGATGCCGTCGCGGTCGACCCGCTCCACCAGCGGCTGGATCTGCAGCAGCTCTGGGCCCACCCCATCCATCGGGGAGATCAGGCCGCCGAGCACGTGGTAGCTGCCCTTGAACTCGCGGGTGCGCTCGAGGGCCAGCAGATCCCGCGAGTCGGCCACCACGCAGAGCACGCCGGTGTTGCGCTCCGGGTTGCGGCAGATCTCACACAGCGGTTCGGCCGACAGGTGAAAACAGCGGGTGCATTGGCCCACCTGGCTGCGGGCCGCCAGCAGGGCATCGGCGAAGGCCTGAATCTGCTCACTGGGCTGGCGCAGCAGGTGCAGCGCCAGCCGCTGCGCCGTGCGCGGACCGATGCCCGGCAGCCGCTCGAACTGGTCAATCAGCCGAGCCAGGGGGCGGGTGAAGCCGCTCAGGGGGCATGCCACAGCTGGGCGGAATCTAGGGGCAGCGGCCCGGGGCGGCGGGCCAGAATGGCGCCACGAACGCACGCCCCGCCAGCCGCATGCCCGCTCCCCAGCCCCGCACCGGCCGGCGCACCCTGCGCTCCACCCCGATCTCAGCCCTGGTGGCCCTGGCCCTGGCGGTGCTGCTCAGCGCCTGCAGTGCGGCCGCGGCTGGCCTCAATTCGTTCCAGAGCCCTGACGGGCGCTACGCCTTCCTTTACCCCACCGGTTGGACGCGGGTGCAGGTGAGCGATGGCCCCCAGGTGGTGTTCCACGACCTGATCAACGCCGATGAAACCCTCAGCCTGGTGATCTCGGATGTGAACGCCACCAACAGCCTCGACGACCTGGGCAGCGCCGTGGCGGTGGGCGAGAAGCTGCGGCGCGTGGTGATCGCCCCCGAGGGCAGTGGCCGTGAGGCGGAGCTGGTGGAGGCGCTGGAGCGCGAAGACGGCGGCCGCACCTTCTACGACCTCGAATACGCCGTGCACCTCAACGACCGCGACCGCCATGAGCTGGCCACGGTGGTGGTCGACCGGGGCCGGCTGTACACCCTGGCCGCCAGCACCAACGAGCGGCGTTGGCCCAAGGTGAAGACCCTCTTCCATCAGGTGATCACCTCCTTCACCCTGCAGATCTGATGGCGGTGGCTGCCGCTGCCGGCGATGTGGTGATCGTCGGCGCCGGCCTGGCGGGGTCCCTGCTGGCCCTGGAGCTGCGGGCCCTGGGGCGGCCGGCCCTGTGGCTGCCCCAGCGCTTTTCGCGCCTGGCACTGGAGGGGCCATCAGCTACGGCGCGGTGCCGGGATGGCCCCTGGCCTCAACGCCCCTGGCGCGGGCTGCGGCCCAGGCGGGGCGCCACTGGCGGCGGTTGCAGCGAAGCCATGGCGACCTGGGCTGGCGGCGGCGGCCCCTCCGCCTTCAGGGGGGTGGGGCCCTGGCGGCCCTGGCAGGGTTGTGGCCGTGGGCCTGTTCCCAGGTGGACACGGCGGTGCTGCAGGCCTCGTTGCCGCAGCGGCTGGCGGCGGCCGGGGTGCAGACCCGGATCGCTCCGCTGCAGAGCCTGGAGCAAGCCGATGGCCACTGGTGGCTGCTGCTGGAGGACGGCCGCCCGGAGCGGGCCGCCACGGTGGTGCTGGCGGCCGGGGGCCGCAGCCGGGCGCTCTGGCCCCACCTGCCGGCCCGCTTGTGCTGCAGCTGGGCGGCGGTGTTGGAGCTGCCGGCGTTTCCGGCCCGCCTGGGGCGGCCGGCCCTGTGGCTGCCCCAGCGCTTTTCGCGCCTGGCACTGGAGGGGCGCGCCGCCGGGCTGGTGGAGCCCGCCTGGGTGGTGGACCCCGGCCTGGTGCCCCATGGGGATGGGGCGCTGCTGGGCCAGCTCAGCCTGGTGCGGCCGGAGCGGATGGCGGCGGCGGCGTTGCCGCCACCCGAGGCCGAGGCGTTGCTTCGGGAAGGCCTGGCGGCCCACCCCTGGGGGGGGCAGTGGGCTGAGCAGCCGGGCCGGCTGCGGCAGGCGCCGGTGGCCTTTACCACCGCCGGGCTGCCGCTGGTGGGGCCCGTGCCCCAGACCCAGGGTCTGTGGGTGTTCAGCGGCTTCAGTGCCGGCTTCAGCCAGGTGCCGGTGTTGGCGCCGCTGCTGGCGGCGGGCCTGGCGGCGGCACCCGGGCCGGCGCAGCGGGCGCGGTGGCGGCTGCAACAGCTGGGGGTCTGGCCCGCCGGGGGCTGACAGCGCTAGCCGTTTCCCTCAAGCTGGTGGCCATGACGCAGGCCTTGACCACCGCTCTGCTGCCCCGGGCGCGGCGACGCGTCGAGCAGCTGCAGCTGCGCTGGCGGGGCCTCACCGACCACCAGCAGGTGGGGGTGTGCCTGGCGGGGGTGGGGGGTTGGCTGGTGCTGTGGGCCCTGTTCTGGCCCGTGCCCACCGAGGTGCAGGGCACCGGTGTGCTGATTTACCCCGACAACGCCGGCATCCTCAATGCCCGCTCCGGCGGCCAGGTGCGCCAGGTGTTCGTGGGTGTGGGCCAGCGCGTGCAGCAAGGCCAGGTGCTGATGGAGCTGTACCTGCCTGTGCTGGAGCGGGAGCTGCAGCAGCAGCGCGGCAATTTGCGCCAGCTGGAGCGCCACAACCAGAAACTCGACTACCGCGATGGCCTGCGGCTGCTCACCGAACAGCGGGCGCTGAGCACGGCTTTGGCCAAATTCGCCGATGACCGGCGGCGCTACGGCACCCTCCAGTCCACCTATGCCGAGAAGCTGCGCAACCTCAATTGGCTGGCCCGGCGGCAGGTGGTGGCGCCGCTGGCATCGGAGGTGGTGTCCGCCGAGCAGGGGCTTACGAACACCAGCGTCAGCCTGGATGACATCAAGATCCAGGAGCGCACGGTGGTCACCAATTACCAGCAGGTGAAGCTCAACCTGGAGACGCAGGCTCTGCAGCGCCGCTACCAGATCGACGACCTCAAGCGCCAGATCCGTGTGACCGAAGCGCGCATCGCCTACGACGGCAAGGTGGAGGCGGGCCGTGATGGCACCGTGCTCGACCTGCAGGTGATCCCGGGGCAGACGGTGAACATGGGGCAGCGGCTGGGCACGATCGGCCGGCCGGAGCAGCCCATCCCCCGCAGCCGCCCGTTGCGGGCCGTGGCCTACTTCGCCCCCGCCGATGCCCGGCGCTTGCCGCTGGGGTTGCCGGTGGAGGTGGTGCCGCAGTGGAACCAGCGGGGCCGCTTCGGCGGCATCGTGGGCAAGGTGAGCCAGGTGCTGACCCTGCCCGCCACCCAGGAGGACATCTCCACCACCATCGGCAACCCGCAGCTGGCGGAGGAGCTCACCAAGAACGGCCCGGTGATGCGCAGCGAGATTGCCCTGGAGCGCGATCCCCGCAGTGTGGATGGCTACCGCTGGACCCTCTCCGGTGGCAGCGGCGTGTTCCCGATCCGCGATGGGCTCACCATCACCACCCACGCTTACGTGGAGTGGCGCTCACCGATCACCTATGTGATTCCCGGCCTGCGCTCGCTCACGGGCGGCTACCGCAGGCCCTGGATCGACCTGCGCTGGAACCTGCCCTTCCTGCGTCAGCCGGGCACGCTGTCATGACCCGCCCCTGGCTCCGGATCCGCAACCCGCTGCTGCGCCAGGAGTTGCCTTGGCTGGTGGCCGAGGTGGTGTTGCTGCTGATCCTGTTCAATTCGAACCCGCCGGAGCTGTGGTTCTGGTTGGTGGTGCTGGTGGTGCTGTTGCTCTATCGGTTGGAGCGCTGGTGGTCGTCGCGGCCTGGGGCTTGAGCTGCAGCTGCGGATCGAGCGGCTCGGCGGGGTTGCGGGGCATCGGCAGCAGCTCCCGCAGCAGCTGGGCATAGGTGAGGTTCACCCCGATTGTGGCGTTCAGCCGCTGCACCAGGCTGTTGATCAGCCGGTCCTGGGTGATCGACACATCCAGCTCGCTGGAGAGGCCGGTGGTGTAGCGCAGCCGCACATCCCGGAAGGCCTCCAGGGCGGCGGCCACGCCGCGGCGGGCAGAGCTCAATTTGGCCAGGCTCGCCTCATGGTTGAAGAACGATTGTTCGAGGCGCAGGCGGATGTCGTTGCGGCTGGCGGCGTACTGCTGGGCGGCGGCGGCTTCGCGGCGCGCCAAGGCCCGGGCCTGGCCGGCGGTGGTGCCGGCATCGAACAGCAGCCAGGTGAGGCTGAGCCCCACCGACCAATCCCAGCCGTTCTTCGCACTCAGGGGTAGGGCGGTGGAACCGCAGCAGCCGCCGCCCCCCAGCTCGATGTTGCTGAGGCTGGTCTGGCTGCCGGTGCCCCCACTGGCGGCAAACAGCGAGAGCCGCGGCAGCAGCCCCGCCGCGGTGGCCTGCTTCTGCTGGGCCAGGGCGGCCCGGGTGGCCAGCACCGCCTCCAGCTCAGGGTTGCCGCGGTAGGCCGCCAGCAGGCTCTCCTCCAGGTTGAGGGGCCAGCGGGGTTGCACCTGGATCGGATCGCTGGCGCTGGGGGTGATCTCGGGGGGCAGGTTGAGCAGCAGCCCCAGCCGCCGCCGCGCCACGGCGCGGTCGGCCAATGCTTGGATCAGGGTTTCTTCATCGGCGGCCTGGATGGCCCGGCGCCGCAGCACATCCAGCCGCGGCACCAGGCCGGCCTGCTTGAGGTCGAGGCTGTCCTGCAGCACCAGCAGGTCGTTGCGCAGGTTGGCGTCGTACACCCGCACCAGCTGTTCCGCGCGCTGCAGCTGGTAATAGGCCTCGCTCACCTGCAGCTGCAGAACCCGCAGGCCGTTGGCGTAGGTGCTGCGCTGCTGCTCCAGGCTGGCGCGGGCCGCGAGCACCCTGGGGGTGCGGGCGAAGTCCAGCAGGGCATAGTTGAGCTGCAGGCCACCCTCAAAGCCCGTCACGCTGGTGGTGATCGCGGCGTACCCCCCATCCGGCACGTAGAAGGGGCCGGCGGTGGGCAAACCATTCGAGCCCTGCAGGCCGTTGGGGGAGAACAGCGGCGCCGGCAGCCAGCTGTTGCTCTGCAGGGAGGTGGTGAGGGTGCGGTTGCCTTCGTAGGCCCCGGTGGCGAAGGCGCTGAGGGTGGGCCAGTAGGTGCCGCTGGCGGCCTGAAAGCTGGCCAAGGCGGCGGCCACCTGCTCCCGCTGGGCCTGCAGGTTGGCGCTGTTGGCGAAGGCCACCGCCAGGGCCTGCTCGAGGCTCAGGCCGGCGATGCTGCCGTTGCGCAGCTGCTGCGGGGTGGGCAGGGCCAAGGGTGCCGCCGGCAGGCTTTGCCGGGGTTGCAGCGTGCCCTGGGGCGGTTGGTTGGCGCGGATCAGGTTGGCGGGTAGGGCCGGTGTGGTGAGCCCATCGCCCACCGGCGGTTGGGGATCCGCCGGCAGCAGCTGATCGAGGGCACGCAGCTCCGCATCCAGGCGCTGCCAGTTGCGCTCCAGCAGCTCCGTGCTCGCCGTGGCCCGGGGCGCCGCCTGGGCGGCCGCGGGGTTGCTCCCCAGCAGGGGAGAGAGCCCCAGCAGCAGGGCCAGGGCGGGGCAGCAGCGGGCCACGCGGCGCTGGTCAGCCGCTGCTGATGATTGCTGCCCAGCTGGTTTGGCCATCGCGGATCGCCTGTTCGGCCTGCCGGCACAACAGCAGCCGCGAGGCTATTCGCTCCAATCGCTGCAGCGATGCACGGTTGGCCTGCGGATTGTTGAGCTCCTCACGCAGCTGCTCCCAGCTGATGGGGCGTTCCAGCTGCTGATCGGGGGGATGGGGCAGGCCGCGGCGCTGGCGGATTTGATCCTCCCAGCGCTTGAGTTGCTCGGCCATGGCCAGCAGCAGGTCCGCTTCGCCGCGGTGCAGCCGCGCCACCAGCTCCGCATCCTGCACGGGCGGGGCCTGGTGCACCATGCCGCCCACCATGGTCACCAACCGTGAGGCGGCCGCATCAAAGCTGTTGAGCAGCCGCACTCCGGGTTGCCGCTCCGGCATCACCCCCAGCTCCTGCAGCAGCGCCGGGCGCTGCCGCCGCACCGCCAGCAGCTGGCCCCGCAGGCGCCGGTAGCTGTCCGCATCCACCGCATCGTCTTCCCCCAGCACCCGCCGCGCCAGCTGGCGGTAGCAGCGCTGCAGCTGCGCCAGCAGATCGGCGTAGAGGTTGAGGCTGGTGTCCAATCCGCGGGAGGGCCACAACAGCCGCAGGGCCAGCAGGGAGAGCAGCACGCCGAAGCAGGTCCAGAAGAACCGCAGCGGAATCCAGCTGGCCAGGCTGCCCTGGTGCACCAGCCAGCCCATCACCACGATCATGCCGCCCACCTTGTAGCCCACCTTGAGGTTGAGCAGCCCCCCCAGCAGCCGCAGGAAGCCGAGGGTGATGGCGATGCCCACGGGCATCGGCAGATGGCCCAGCCCCTCGTAGCCCACCAGCAGCAGCACCGACCCGAGCACCGTGCCCAGGATGCGTTGGCGCCCGAGCTCCAGGGAGGCGCCATAGGTGCCGGAGGACACGGTCAGCACAGCCAGCGCCGCGTACTGGGTGTCGATGATCCCGGTGATGCTGGCGAAGCCGTTGCCCAGGCCGGCGGTGAGGGCCGTGCGCAGGCCGTTGCGGTCGATCATCGTGCGGGCTCCGGCAGCTGGGCGGCCAGTTTGCGCAGCCCCCCCAGGCAGGCGTGCAGCGGGCGCTGCTCCTCCTCCAGGGCCAACAGGGGCAGCAGGGGCAGCTGCCGTTGCTGGGCCAGCTGCTGCCACCGTTCGGGCTGGCGCGGTGGGGTGGCACTGGGCTGGCCCTGCAGCTGTTGCAACAGGGCGGTCACGCTCTGGAGCAGCAGCGGATCGTGCAGCAGGGGGGCTTCGGGCAGGTCGTGGAGCAGGCGCTCCCAGGCCAGCCAGTGGAAATGGGTCAGTTGCCAGAGCCGCAGCCGCTGCTCCCAGCGGCTGGTGCGCAGGGCGGTGGATTTGGGGCCGTTGCGCTCCTGGGTCACCAGATCCTCCATGCGCACCAGGTCGCTGGTGAGCGGTTTCGGATCCAGGGGCATGGGCCTCGGGGCGCCGCTGTTCAGCCAGGAGGCATAGCGCTCCAGTTGGCGCTGCAGGCTGCTGCGCAGGCGCCCCTGGGCGAGAGCCATCTCCTGGTAGGCGTTGCGGGGCCAGAACAGCAACCCCACCAGCAACGCCACCACGCACCCCACCACCGTGTCGAGGGCGCGATTGAACACGTAATCCCAGTTCAGCTCCGCGTGGCTGGGGATCATCAGAAACATCAGGCTCACGAGCCCCGCCGTGCCGAAGGTCGACTGCCAGCCGAACATCTGCAGCACCGGAATCATCACCAGCAGGGAGACCAGCACGCCGATCCATCCCCCCAGAATGGTGTGCACCAGGAAGGTGATCAGCCCGCCGGTTATGGTGCCAAGAATGCGGCCGGCGGCTGCTTTCAGGGTCTGGTCGTCGTTGTCGTCAACCACCACCACGACCGCCAGCAGCGGGTACCAGACAAACTGGATGCGTTCTGTCCAGCCGGCGATGGTGGCGGTGATGAACGTGGCCACGAACAACTTGAGGCTGTTGCGCAGCAACGGGTTCTGCACGGGCTGCGGCTCGGACCGGCTGACCGGAGCTTATGGGGATCCCGTTCGATCTGGAGCACAGCGTTGATGGTGGGGCTGCCTGGGGTGGGGGCGGAGTTGGATGCCCTGCTGCGCATGGGCCTGGTGGTGCTGTGCGGCCTGGCGGTGGGCTACACCCGCGCCCACAGCAGCGGTGCCAACCGCATGCGGGTGCACGTGCTGGTGGGGTTAAGCGCCTGCCTGATGGTGCTGGCGGCGGGTCCCGACCTGGAGGCCCGCAGCCGCGCCATCCAGGGGGTGGCCACCGGCGTGGGGTTCCTGGGGGCCGGCGAGATCCTGGTGGACCGCAGCGGCGACAAGCGCAGCCACCTGCCGCCCCAGGTGCATGGCCTCACCAGTGCGGCGTCGATTTGGTTCACAGCGGCCCTGGGGGTCACGGTGGCCGCCTCCACGCCGATGTTGGCGGCGGTGGCGTTGGTGTTGGCCCTGGTGGTGCTCTCCCAGCACCACCGCACCGGAGAGCCCCATGGCTGAGGGGGGCGTGCCACAGGGCGCGTCAGCCCCGAGCCTTTGGGCGTTGAAGCCCTGGTGGTGCCAGCCCTGGTCGATCCTGCTCACCGGAGTTGTTGCGGTGGGCGGCAGCTGGTGGTGGCTGCGGCTGTGGTGGATCAGCCTGCCGCTGGGGGCGGCGGTGCTGCTGTGGTGGTGGCTGTTTCTGGTGGTGGTGCCGGCGGCCCACCGGGATCAGAAGTTGAAGGTGTAGCGCTTGGGGCTGCCGGTGCCGCTGTCCGTGCCGCCGCCGCCCTCGGCTGCCGGCCACTCGGGGATCCAGTAGCTGAGGCCATCGCGCATCTCGGGGCGGCCGCCGAGGCGTTTGGCATCGAAGCGGGTGCCGGCCATGGCGGTGATCAGGCCGCCGATCTCCATGGGGCCCAGGTCGGTCTTCATGTCCTTGCCGGCGGCGGTGAGCAGCGAGGGCAGCCGCACCAGGCTCTCCGGTTTGGTGATCTGATCGAACAGGGCCTTGAGCAGCAGGCGCTGGCGGTCGAGCCGGCCGATGTCCCCCAGGCCGTCGTGGCGGAAGCGCAGGAAGCCCTCGATGTTGTTGCCCCGCAGCACCTGCCGGCCGGGCTGCAGGTCGATGTGCAGGTTCTGGGTGTTGTCGTGATAGAGCATCCGCTGGGGCACATCCACCTCCAGGCCCCCCAGGGAATCCCCCAGGCGCCGGATCACCGAGAGGTTGATCACGATGTGGTGCTCCACCGGCCGGCCGAAGTGTTTGCTGAGCTCCTGCTTCACCAGCTCCGGCCCGCCGTAGGCCAGCAGGGCGTTGGCCTTGAGGGCCCCATGGCGTTTGGTGGCGATGTAGGTGTCGCGCGGCACCTGGATCAACTCGGTGACCCCGTCCTTCACCCGCAGGGTGTACATCACATCGGTGTTGCCACCGCCGGCATCGGTGCCCAGGATCACCACCTGCTTGGCGCCGGCGCCGGTCCAGCTGCTGAAGGGATTCACCAGCTGGTGGTTGGCCCCCACCGGGGCCCCCTCCAGCACCAGGTGCAGGGGCGCCGCCAGCACCAGACCCGCCCCGAGCCCCAGGGCGATGGCCTTGAGCATGGGCCCGCGCTCATCGCGCAGGGGGTAGGTGGCGCTGCTGGTCATCGGGAAAACCTATGTCAGGCCTGCGGAACACGGCGGTTCACAGCTGCAGGGCCTCATCGGCCCGCAGGCCCGCCTGCACCCGCCACAGGTTCACGTAGGCGCCGCCAGAGGCGATCAGCTGCTCGTGGCTGCCGCTCTCCACGATCCGGCCCTGCTCCAGCACCACGATGCGATCGGCGTGGCGCACGGTGGAGAGGCGGTGGGCGATCACCAGGGTGGTGCGCTCGGCGGTGATCCAATCGAGGGAGCGCTGGATGGCGGCCTCCGTTTCGTTGTCCACCGCGGCGGTGGCCTCATCGAGGATCAGCACCGGCGGGTTCTTGAGGATGGCGCGGGCCAGGGCGATGCGCTGGCGCTGGCCGCCGGAGAGCCGTTGGCCCCGCTCCCCCACCACGGTGTCGTAGCCCTGGGGCAGGGCCTCGATGAACCGGGAGGCCTCCGCCAGCTGGGCGGCCCGCTCGATGGCTCTGCGGGGGGCCTCGAAGCTGCCGTAGGCGATGTTCTCAGCCACGGTGCCGTGAAACAGGAACACCTCCTGGCTCACCAGGCCGATGGCGCGGCGCAGGTCCGCCAGCTGCAGTTGATCCACCGGCTGGCCATCCAGGCGGATCGTGCCCCCCTGCAGTTCGTAGAGCCGAAGCAGCAGCTTCACGATCGTGCTCTTGCCCGATCCGGTGGCCCCCACGATGCCCACGGTGCTGCCGGCGGGGATCTCAAGGTTGAAGCCCCGCAGCAGCGGTGCGCGGCCGGGGTAGGCGAAATCCACCGCCTCGAAGCGGATGGCCCCCTGCACCTGGGCCAGGGGGAGGGGGCGGCTACCGCTGGGGATGGCGATGGGGGTGTCCAGCAGGTCGAGCACCCGCTGGGTTGAGGCCATGGCGCGCTGGTAGTCGTCGAGGGTGCGGCCGAGGCTGGTGAGCGGCCACAGCAGCCGCTGGGTGATGAACACCAGGAAGGAGTAGGTGCCCACGGCGATGGCCCCCCGCCAGGCCTGCAGGCCACCGATCACCAGAATCGCCAGGAAGGCGAACAGGATCGCGAAGCGAATCAGCGGGATGAAGGCTGCCGACAGGCGAATGGCGCGGCGGTTGCTGATCCGGTAGGCCTCGCTGTCGGCCCGGAGCCGTTCCAGCTCCCAGGGCTCCGCGGCGTAGCTCTTGATCGTGAGCATGCCGCCCAGGTTGTTGGCGAGGCGGCTGGCCAGGTCGCCGGCCCGTTCGCGCACCTCCCGGTAGCGGGGCTGCAGGCGGCGCTGGAAGTGCAGCGA
>RHBP01000048.1 GCA_010030955.1 Synechococcaceae bacterium WBB_10_009
GCGGGGGTAGCTGCCGATCTGGTCGCCCACCGCCTCGGCCTCCTCCAGGCTGGTGGCGATGCCGGAGGGGCACACGGCCACGCCGATGCGCTCCATGGCCTGCTTGAACAGGTCGCGGTCCTCCGCCTTCTCGATCGCCGCCAGGTCGGCGCCGATCAGCTCCACGCCGTAGCGCTCCAGGGTGCCGTCCTTGGCGAGGGCCACCGCCAGGTTGAGGGCGGTCTGGCCGCCCATGGTGGGCAGCAGCGCATCGGGGCGCTCCCGGTCGATCACCTGGCGCACCACATCCGGGGTGAGCGGCTCGATGTAAGTGCGATCCGCCATGTCCGGATCGGTCATGATCGAAGCGGGGTTGCTGTTCACCAGCACCACCTCAAAGCCTTCGGCCCGCAGGGCCTTGCAGGCCTGGGTGCCGGAGTAATCGAATTCGCAGGCCTGACCGATCACGATCGGACCCGAACCCAGCAGCAGGATGCGACGCAGATCCGTGCGACGGGGCATGGGCGAGGGCAGGCAGCCAAACCTGCCTAGCCTCTCACGGGGCCCCTGGCGGCGTTGTTCGCCCCAGCCCTGAAGCCACCGGCCGCTCTGGCTAGTGTTGGGAGCGATACAGGGTGAAGGCTTCATGAGCGAACTCCAGCGCCTGAAGGGGCTGCTGCCTCCCGAGATGCAGAGCTGGGTGTTTGTGGAAGCCGCCGCCTCGGCGGATCCGCCGTTGATCACGATCGAAGAGATCGGCCGCGACGAGGTGGAGATCCAGGTGGACCTGGAGAAGTGGGACCTGCTGGCCCTCGACCACCGCAACCTGCTCTTCTGGCACGAAGTGGGCCGCGTGCAAAACGATGCGGTGCCCCGCGACGGCTGGGAGATGGCCGCCCTGGCCATCGGCCTGGGGGGCGCCATCGGGGAGCTGTGGGTGCAGGACGGCCTGCTGCTGCTGATGGCCCTGGGGCTCTCCGGCTTCGCCGGCTACCGCCTCTACCTCAAGAACAACTCCGAGAAGCGCCTGCAGGACGCCATCGCCGCCGATGAGCGGGCCATCGACCTGGCCTGCCGCTTTGGCTACAGCCTGCCCAACGCCTACAAGAGCCTGGGCGGCGCCCTCAAGGAGCTGGTGGAGCAAACCCGCAAGAAGAAAAAGCGCGGCTTCTACGAAGACCGGCTGGAGGCGCTGCGCAAGAGTGCCGACAAGGCCCGCGCCGAAATGGCCCAGCAGCAGGGGTCCCGCCAATCCGTGAGCAGCGAGAACGTGTATGGCTGAGGCCCTCGACCCCGCCACAACCGCCAAGCCCAGCCCCGACCCCAGCCGCGCCCGCCTGGCGCTCGACGACAGCAAGGCCCTGGCCCTGCTGGCCGCCGACGCCTGCGACGACCGCAAGGCCGGCGACATTGTGCTGATCCGCGTGGAGGAGATCTCCTCGATCGCCGATTGGTTTGTGATCGCCAGCGGCTTCTCCGACGTGCAGGTGCGCGCCATCGCCCGCTCCGTGGAGGACAAGCTCGAGGAGCACACCGGCCGGCTGCCCCTGCGCAAGGAGGGGCTCAAAGAGGGGCGCTGGATCCTGCTGGATTACGGCGAGGTGATCGTGCACGCCCTCACCCCCGACGAGCGCAGCTACTACGACCTGGAATCCTTCTGGGGCCACGGTGAGACGGAGCGCTTCGTAGGGTCGGGTGATGCCCCAACGGCCTGAGGCCGCAGCCCCATGGCCGCCCCGGATCCCCTGCCCGAGCTGAGCGACCTGGCCTGCCCGGTGCCGCCGGAGCAGCGGCCGCTGCAGCAATACCAGGAGCTGCAGGCGTCGTGGTTTTTCGTGTGGCCCCACAACGGCGACGCCGGCCTGGCGGTGCCGCTGCTGCGCAGCTGGCTGATCGTGCTGCCGATCACGCTGCTGGTGGCCAGCGGCAGCTGGCCCCTGCGCCATGACCTGCCGCGGCTGGTGGTGGCCGGCATGGTGGCGGGGTTGGTGGTGCCGCTGTTGATGCTGGTGCGGCAGTGGCTGGGGTGGACCAACCTGCAGCGCCGGCTGATGGCCACCGCCATCGAATACGAGGAATCCGGCTGGTACGACGGCCAGGTGTGGGAAAAGCCCGTGGCCTGGCGTCAGCAGGATCTGCTGGTGGCCACCCATGAGGTGCGGCCGGTGCTGCTGCGGCTGCAGCAGGCGATGGCCATCACCGCGGCGTTGCTGCTGGTGGGGTCGAGCCTCTGTCAGGCTCTCTGAGCGAGACGGGCCACCGCCCAGATGAGTTTCAGCAGCTTCGGCACGGGCGTGGGATCCAGCGGCCGCACCATGGCGCCGACCCTGGAGGTGCGGCTCACCCGCAATGGCATCACCGAATCGGTGCACCGGGTGCATGCGGTGGTGTGCGACCAGCGCGGCCGCGTGCTGATGCGGGCCGGCGATCCCCAGCAGCTGAGCTTCATCCGCTCGGCCCTCAAGCCCTTCCAGGCCCAGGTGTTCGTGAGCAGCGGCGCCGCCGACCAGGGCAACCACGACGAGCGGGCCCTGGCGATCGCCTGCGCCTCCCACGCCGGCGACGCGACGCAGGCGCGCGAGGCGTTCAAGATTCTGTGGAAGGCGGACATCGAAACCGAGCAGCTGCAATGCCCCACCCCGGCCGGGCGCCAGAGCCCGCTGGAGCACAACTGCTCGGGCAAGCACGCCGCCTTCCTGGCCACCTGCAAGCGCATGCAGTGGCCGCTGGAGAGCTACATGCAGCCCGACCATCCCCTGCAGCAACAGGTGCTCAAGCGGGTGGGTGAACTGCTGGGCATGCCCGGGGCTGAATTGGTCACCGCCCGCGACGATTGCGGCGTGCCCACCCTGCAGCTGCAGCTGGCGCAGATGGCCCTGCTGTTTGCCCACCTGGGGGCCAGCGAGGAGCCGGATCTGGAGCGGCTGAGCCGGGCGATGCTCACCCATCCGGAGCTGGTGGCCGGCGAAGGCCGCTTCGACACCGCCGTGATGCGCAGCGGCCACGGCCAGGTGCTCAGCAAAGGGGGCGCCGAAGGCATCCAGTGCTTGAGCCGCGTCGGCGAGGGCCTGGGCCTGGCGATCAAAGTGGAGGACGGCGCCAGCCGCGCCAAACACGCCGTGGCCCTGCAGCTGATGCGCCAGCTGGAATGGCTCACCCCCTCCACCCTGGAGGAGCTGGGGCAGCGGTTTCTCGAGCCCAACCCCGGCGTGAAACTCGAGGTAAGCGGCGAACTGCGCTTCGACAACGGCCGCTGAGCGCCGCGCTCAGGCCCCCAGGGCGTCGCGCTCAAACTGATCCGCCGCCGCCTCGGTGGGCTCCACCGCAAACAGGGCCGCGGCGATGGCCGGGCTGATGGTGAAGGTGTCGAGGCCCTCGGCCGCCAGGCGGGCCAGGTCGTCGGGGCTGCGCAGGCTGGCCACCAGCAGCCGCAGCGGTGAGCCCACCCCCTCCACGCAACGCTGCATGCGCACCAGCTCGCCGTGGCCGTCGCGGCCCAGGTCGCCGATGCGGCCCAGGTAGGGGGCGATGTACTCCGCCCCCAGGGCCGCCGCCAGCAGCACCTGGGCCGGCTCGTAGCAGGCGGTGAAGGTGATGGCGTGGCCCTCGGCGATCAGGGCGCGGGCGGCGTCGGCGCCGGCGCGGGTGATCGGCAGCTTCACCCAGATGCGCCCAGGGGCCAGGGCGGCCAGGGCGCGGCCACAGCCCAGCAGATCCGCGCCCCAGGCCTGCAGGTGCAGCTCCTGGGCCCCCAGGGCCAGGGCTTCGCCGGTGAGCTGCTCCAGCCGCTCCAACGTGCAGGGCTGGGCCGCCCGCCGCAGCAGCGTGGGGTTGGTGGTGATGCCCCGAAACAGGCCGCTCGGCAGCCACTGCCGCCAGGCCTGCGGATCGGCGCAATCGAGCAACAGACGCAGCGTCATGGGGCGGTTCCGGCCCGCCCATCCTGCTCCCGTTGCCGCCCGGAAAGCCCGTGGTGTAGGGTCGTTTGGTCGACGCGGGGTAGAGCAGTCTGGTAGCTCGTCGGGCTCATAACCCGAAGGTCGGTGGTTCAAATCCGCCCCCCGCCACCACGTCCGCAAGCCCCGGCCTTCCTGGAAGTGCCGGGGCTTTTTGATGCCTGACAGCCCCCCTGCCATGGTCAGCCCCGCCAGCACGCCCGACGCGATCCCCGACGCGATCCCCGACGCGATCGTCGTGGGATCCGGGGCCACCGGCGGGGTGGCCGCCCTGGCCTTGGCCCAGGCGGGCCTCCGGGTGTTGGTGCTGGAGGCGGGGCCGGAGCTCACGGCGCCGCGGGCCTTCGGCAGCGAGCCGCTCAACAGCCTCAAACGCGTGGCCAGCCTCAGCGCCGGCCGCCAGGGCATCGCCGCCCAGCATCCGGGCTACTGGAAGGCCAACCCGGAGCTGTATGTCGACGAGGTCGACAACCCCTACAGCACCCCCGCCGATCGCCCCTTCCTGTGGAGCCGCGGCCGCCAGGTGGGGGGCAAAAGCCTCACCTGGGGGGGCATCACGCTGCGGCTCTCGGATTTCGAATTCGCCGCCGCCGAGCGCGACGGCCACGGCCCCAGCTGGCCGATCCGCCACGCCGACCTGGACCCCTGGTACAGCCAGCTGGAAACGCTGCTGCAGGTGCACGGCCAGCGCGATGGCCTGCCCCAGCTGCCGGACGGCTGCTACCAGCCCCCCCTGCCCCTCACCCCCGGCGAACGCCACCTGCAGCGCTGCATCGGCCGCCACCTCGACCTGCCCCTGATCCCCTCCCGCGGCTTCCGCCTGCGGCGCCCCGCCGAGGGTCCCTGGCCCCGCTCCTGCTCCCAGGGGGGCGCCCTGGCGGCGGCCCTGGCCACGGGCCGCGTGCGGGTGCAAAGCCAGGCGGTGGTGAGCCACGTGCTGGTGGATCCGCGCAGCGGCCGCGCCCAGGGGGTGGAGTGGGTGGATGCCCGGCCGGGCCGCCACCGCGGCAGCCGCCACCTGCAGCGGGCCGCCCTGGTGGTGCTGTGCGCCTCCACGATCGAGAGCCTGCGGCTGCTGCTGCACTCCCAGCAACTCGGCCAACTCGACGAGGTGAGTGGCCTGCTGGGGCAGGGGCTGATGGACCACATCTCCGCCAGCAGCTTCTTTGCCCTGCCGCCCCAGCCGCCCGCCGGCGCCACGGAACTGTCGGGGGCCGGCAGCTGCTTCATCCCCAACACCGTGAACCTGGGGAACGGCTCCAGCCCCGATGCCCCCACCGATTTCCGGCGCGGCTACGGGCTGTGGTGCGGCGTGCAGCGCTTTGACCCGCCGGCGCCGTTGAAGCGCCAGCGGCAGGCGGCGATCGGCTTTCTAATCGGCCATGGGGAGGTGCTCAGCCAGCCCCACAACCGGGTGAGCCTGCACCCGCAGCGCTGCGACGCCTGGGGCATCCCCATCGCCCACATCGATTGCCAGTGGGGGGAGAACGAGCGGCGGATGGTGGCCCACATGCAGGCGCGCATGCAGGCGGTGGTGGCCAGCGCCGGCGGCACGATCCAACCGCTGCAGGAGCTGTTTGTGCTGCCACTGCTGGAGCCGCTGGTGCGCAACAGCGCCGCCCTGGCCCCCGGCGCAGCACCGCCGGGCTACTACATCCACGAGCTGGGGGGGGCCCCGATGGGCAACAGCGAGGCCACCGGTGTGCTCAACCGCTGGAACCAGCTGTGGCGCACCCCGAACCTGCTGGTGAGCGACGGCAGCTGCTGGCCCAGCGCCGGCTGGCAGAGCCCCACGCTCACGGAAATGGCGATCACCTGGCGCGCCTGCGACCACGCCGCCCAGGCCCTCAAGCGGGGTGAGCTTTAGCTGACCAACCGGCGGATTTGGTGTCAACCACCACAACCGGAGCCAGCGCTGGGCCGCACACTATGCGGGCGACCTTTCACGGGTCGGGCAAGGGAGAAACACCAAGCGGGGGCTCAACACTCCCGCTTTTTTGTGTGCACGCTGCGGCGCGATTGGCGCCCGCCCCATTCACTCGCCCGGCGGCAGAAACAGGCCGTTGAGGTAGTGCTGGGCCACGCAACCATCGCTGCAGCCGTTCTGGAACAGGAAGCCCGCCAGGGCGGAGGTGATCAGGCGGTATTGGTCCCAATCCGGGCGGTTGCTCAGAAAGGTGCGCATGCCGTCGAACAGGGCCTCGGGCACCTCCGCTTCGAGGCTGATGCGCGGGGACGGCTGGGGATCTTGATGGTCCTGCTGGTGGAGGCAGCGCTGGAGGTGATTGATCCCTGGCGTGGTCCTGATCCAGCGGCTGCTGGGTTTTCAGTTCCAGGGCGTCGTGGTCCAAGCGTGCTTCTCCGTCGCGATGGGGCCAGCAAACCCCAGCGGCGGCACCAGCGTCAACGCGGCCTGGCCAGCCCAGAATCATCCTGAAACCCCATGAGACTGCTTGGCGCCCAGGCGATCTCAGCGATGGTTTGTTGAGGCCTAGCGGGCCGAATAGCAGCGGCGTGGGGCCTGTCAAGTTCAAATCGAACGGGACCGTCCTATCCCCAGAATCGCCGTGATCGGGACCCAGCACGCCAGGCGCCCTGTGGAAAACACCGGGCCCAACTGTGGAAAACCCCGCGGAGCTGGGGAATCGATTTTTCGATTAGCAGGGCTTATGTGAGCAGGTCTCGTGGGAGACCCGGGTGAGCCCGAGACGGATGAGCGGCAGAAATGCCTCAGTTGTCTTCGGATTTGTCGCGCGGTTTGTAAAGGGTGCGCGGCCCCAGGGGGTGGTCGGCGTGGGGATAGGGAGCGTGGGTGTGGCTGTGATCGTGCGGGTGGTCGTGGGAATGGCTGTGGTCATGGCCGTGATCGTGGTCATGGCCGTGGTGGTGATGGCCCATCGGGATCGGAATGCCATCGGGCTGGCAGGCGCCGGTGCATTCGTGCTCGCACAGGGTGCAGGCCTCCACCAGGCCCTCCACGTGGTGGTGGTGGCTCTGCTGCGGCGCCCCCACCTCGGTTTCAAAGCCCAGCACCTGGGCGCGGTATTTGCACAGGGAGCAGTTCATCTGCGTCTCACCGCGCACCACCTCCTGCACCCGCTCCAGGAAGGTGTCGATCACCAGGGGGTGGTCGCCCAGGTAGGAGGCCTCGAGGAACTCCACCTCGGGATGGTCGGCCGCCACCAGCTGGGTGTGCTGGCGGATGCGGCTCACCAGCACCCCCGAAAACAGGAAATAGGGGAACACCACAATCCGCTTGAAGCCCAGGCGCACCACGTGGCGCAGCCCCGGCTCCACCAGCGGGAAGGTGACCCCCGAATACACCGTTTCACCCCAACCGAAACCGAAGCCCTCCACCAGCATCCGCGTCACCTTCGACACGTTGGAGTTGGCATCCGGATCGGAGGAGCCGCGGCCCACCACCACCAGCAGGGTGTCGCTGAGGGGCACATCGGTGGGGGCCCCATCGAGGGCCGCCTGGATGCGGGCGCCGGCGGCCAGGATCATGCTGCGATCCACCCCCAGCTCGCGGCCGTAGTCGATGCGCAACCCCGTTTCAGCGGCGTAGGTGTTGAGCACCGAGGGGATGTCGTTTTTGGCGTGGCCGGCGGCGAACAACATGCCGGGCACCGCCAGCACCCGCTTCACCCCCTGCTGCCGCAGGCTCTCGAGCCCATCGCGCAGGATCGGCCGCGCAAATTCCAAGTAGCCGTATTCCACCGGCAGCTGCGGCAGGCGGCGGCGCAGCCCCTCCGCCAGCTGGGCGAATTCCCCCACCGCCTGGCGGTTGCGGCTGCCGTGGCCGCAGATCAACACCCCCACCGGTCCGCCCTCCACACCCTCCAGGGCGCTGGCGGGGCCACTGGCGAGGCTGGGATCGGGCTGCTCAAGGAGCGACATGGGACGGTGCGCCTGGCTCGACCCTAGGTGCAGCCCTTTCGGAGCTGGGAATTAGGGTGCGCACCATCCATCTGGCGATTGCAGCGTGCAGACCAGCGAGAACAACCGCGCCGGCGAACTCAAGGATCTGGGCTGGAGTCCTGAAGACGTTCGCAAATACGAAGAGCTCTGGGAATACCGCCAGCGCTGGGGGGCCATCAACCTGGAGCGGGAAGACCGGCTGTTCCTGCGCAAGGCGGAAGCCGCCCTGCCCAAGCTCTCCAGTGGCAAGGGCTCCGAGAAGAAGCGCCTGCAGGACAAATCCCACTACCGCTGGCTGAGCTTCCACCTGGAGGCCATGCGGGCAAGCGCTGCGGAAACGGGCCTCAAGGCCGGCGAGCGGGGGGCCTGGCCGGTGCTGCTGGAGCAGGAGCTGCGGGCGCTCGACCACTACGAACCGGTGCTGGGCCTGCCCGACACCCTCAAGGCCAAGGAGCTGCTGCCGATCCGCGAGCAGCTGATCCAGCAGGCGGCCGCCGGCGCCACGGTGCTGCAGTTTGATTTCGTGGAGCCCCTGGAGGCGCTGAAGCGCCAGGAATCCACCAGCTGGAAGCCGCTGCGGGGCGAGGCCAACACCGACAAGGCCTACCCGGTGCTGGCGGCCGATGCGGTGGAGAGCTTCCAGCGGGAGGCGGCCAGCCGCCTGGGCGCCGCCATCCGCGAGCTGTTCCCCTCCCTGAAGGACAGCGACAAGCCGGTCTTCGGCGCCTGAATCAGCTCAGCGCGCTTGGCAGGGCTGGTTGATCATCACCAGCCCCAGCAGACGGCACTGCAGGCGCGTGAGGTCGTTGAGGGCCACCTCCACATCGCCGTTGAAGCCGGGGTCACCGGGCCGGGAGCCGGCCATGCTGGGGGCGGGCTCGAGCGGCAGCGGCAGCGGTTCGGCCACCCCAGGGGAAACCACGGAAGGGGCAAGGGCGAGCAGCGCACCCGCCAGCAACAGAGCCTTCTTGAGCGCCATGGCGACACCAACGTTTCCCCACAGCTAGGAACGCCGCCGGGGGTGGGGATGAGTCGATCTACTTAAAAGATCCCGCTGGTGGAAATTCGGCCGCTGGCGATGGCCTGCAGCAGCTGGGCATGGTCGTGCGCGGCCAGATCGGCATGCTCCAGCGCCGGCTCCAGCAGCTGCCGGCCGTAGGCCTTGGGGTCGCCGATGTGGGCGGCGATGGCACGGCTGTCGCCACTGCGGGCGTGGGCCTTGGCGAGGGTCCAGGCGCAGAGCTTGCCGTAATCCTTGAGGCCATCGGCATCGAGCTGGGCCACATCCACGGACCCCTTCCAGTCGCGGAATTGGCGGTAGTAGATGCCGTGGCCGAGGGGGTTCGTGCCCCAACCCAGGAAGGGATCGCTGGCGGTTTGCATCAGCCGCTGGCCCTGCACCACCCGCTCCCCCTGGTGGGGAGATGCCTGCAGCTCCGGCAGGTGGGGCGCCAGCACCGAAGGCTCCGCCTGCTTGCCCTGGATCACCAACACGTCGTCGGGGTGGTCGCCCACCAGCACGGTCACCGCGCAGCGGGTGCCCACCGAGCCCACCCCCACCGCCTTGAGCGCCGTGTCAACGATGCGGAAGCGCGCGAGCAGTTGCCGCATCGCCGGGGGCAGCGAGGCGCGATACATCCCATGGGCGGCGTTGATCCAGGCCTGCCAATCCAGGCCGGCCAGCACGTCTGGCGGCAACGCCTCAAAGCGCCAGATCAGCGGTGGCTGATGGCGAAAGCGCAACCCACCGCTGCCATCGCTCTCGCACAGCTTGCGCACCGCCTGGCGGCTGGTGCGCCGCAGGGCACCGGCGGTGACGCGCTCCAGATGGCAGCGCAGGTTGGCGCTGGCCCGCTGGTCGATCAACCGCTCCAGGGGCAGGCGTGCCACCCACATCGGCAACGCCGGCATGGCGGCAAACTCCGCCATCGCCTCGCCGTAGGCGCGCACGCCACGGCGGCAGATCTTGGCCTGCTGCGCATCGCTCAGCCCCAGGCTGCGGGCGGCGAGCACCAGGCTGGCGGCCAGCCGCTGCACATCCCACTCGAAGGGGCCGGGATGGGTTTCGTCGAAGTCGTTGATGTCAAACAGCAGCTGCCGCTCCGGTGAGCCGTAGAAGCCGAAATTGAGCAGGTGGGCGTCGCCGCAGAGCTGCACGATCAGGCCCGAGTGGGGGCGCCGCGCCAGGTCCGAGGCCATCACCGCTGCGGCACCGCGAAAAAACGCGAAGGGGTTCTCCGCCATGCGGCTGTGGCGCACCGGCAGCAACCAGGGCAAGCGCTGCTCCTCCTGCTGAGCCAGCAGCGCCAGCGAATCGGGGCGCTCCATCAGCGTGGTCATGCCCCCATGGGCCAACGTCTCCCCCAGGGTGCACAGGAACTGCCTGGTCGGGAACAGGAAACCCCAGAAACCTTCGCCCACCAACCCCAACGCCATGGCGCTGGGCTTCGCGCAACACCTACCCCTGCGCGCCGATTTCGGGGCTGCCGGTGTCGGGCTCGCCGGTCTGCAGGTTGCGTTGGGCGGCCTTCGCCAGCGCCTCGTACTTCTGCTTGAACGCGTGCAGCTGCTGCTCGGTGCTCTCCTCCAGATCAATCAGGGCGTTGTGGGCGCCCTTGGTGGCACGGATCAGCTCATCCAATTTGATCTGGAGCGCCTCGGTGTCCTTGTTCTGGGTGTGCTGAATCAGGAACACCATCAGGAACGTGATGATCGTGGTGGCGGTGTTGATCACCAACTGCCAGGTGTCGCTGTAGTGGAAGAGTGGGCCCGTGGCCAGCCAGGCCACCACCACAGCACAGGCCAGCGTGAACGTGATCGATCGGCCGGCACCGCGGGCCAACAGCTTGGAGAACCAGTCGTACCAGCTGACCGATGGCATCCCTGGAGCTTGCACGGCGCCGACCCGCCATCGGGAGCAGCGCTGGCGTTCAGCCGCAATGCTGCAGCTAATTCACGCGCAAAGACAAGCCATTCGATGGCCCCTGGATCTGAGGTGACTTGTCCTCAAATTCAGAGCCAAACAAGCTGCGCAGGGCCCTCTTGTATTGGCTTTCCGTAATCACGTTCTCCTCCACGAGCTGCCTGAGGTTGTCGATGCGGGCCTTGATCTGGGCATCCTTTAGCAGTGTCTGACAGCTGAAGTTCACCTGACTGCGCGCCAGGGGAATGTTGAGGGTGGCCAGGGCCAACAGGCTGCTCTGGCTGCCGATGCTGCTGTTGTTGGCGTTGGGCGCAACGTTGACGTTGTATCCCCATTGGTCGGGATAGGCACCAGCCGACAACGACAGGCTCGGGAGGGCACCGCTGTCGGAATTGCAGCGCAGCACCCCCTGGTCAATCGACACGCGCGATCCCTGCGGGAATTGCTGGGTGGGGGCCAGATAGATCTGGCTTAGCGCTGCGCCGCTGGCGCCGACGACAAGACCACAAGCGCCGGCCGCCAGCGGGAGCAGACGCGCAGCATGAAGAGCCCCTGGGCTGAAACGCCGCATAGGAAAAAATCGCGACTGGGGTCGAAAACGGTGTACGGGATCGTGCGGGTGGACCCTGAGGCCAGACGCATTTGGGTGGGCCGCAGCCGGATCACCTGCTCGGCCTGCTCCACCGGCAATGGAGCCAGGGCGGCGCTGGGCTTCCCGCCTTGGTGAACCACCGCGAACACCTGCAGGCTCAGCTCAATGCTGCGTTCGCTG
>RHBP01000049.1 GCA_010030955.1 Synechococcaceae bacterium WBB_10_009
CCTTGATCCCCTCCCAGGTGGAGGCGATCTTGATCAACACCCGCTCCCGCGCAATGCCGGCTTGGCGGTAGAGGCCGATCAGCTTGCGGGCTTTGGTGATCGTGGCCTCGGTGTCGTAGCTGAGGCGGGCATCCACCTCGGTGGACACGCGTCCCGGCACGATCTTGAGGATCTCCTTGCCGAAGGTCACGCAGATTTCATCGAGGGCCTCGCGCACCACCTCCTCGGCGGGGGCGTTGCTGCCGCACACCTCGCGCGATTCGCGCAGGGAGATGTCGATCAGGTTTTGGTAGGCCGGGATCTGCGCTGCCGCCAGGATCAGCGAGGGGTTGGTGGTGGCATCCCGCGGTGTGAACTGGCGGATGGCGTCGATGTCACCGGTATCGGCAACCACCACGGTCATGGCGGCCAGCTGATCGAGAAGGTTGGCCATGCAGAGGGCCGGAGTTGGGCTCAACGTAGCCAGCGCAACCGGGGCCGGCCCGCTTTGTGATCAAGCGGTGATGGGCCCCGCGGCGGGGCGGTTCAGCCGGGCTTGGGCTTGGGCTTGGCGGCAGTGCTGGCTGCTGCGGTGGGCCGGCTGGGGGGAATTTTCTCGATCACCAGCAGCGCTTCGATGATCTGGCGTGCCACCGGCACCGCCACGGTGGAGCCGTAGGCGTTGCCCCCCTGGGGTTCGTCCACCACCACCAGCACCACGTAGCGGGGGTCGTTGATGGGCAGGTGCGCCACGAAGCTGGTGATGCGGGCGCCGGGGATGTACACGCCGTTTTCCGCCTTCTGGGCGGTGCCGGTTTTGCCGCCGATGCGGTGGCCGGGGATCTTCACCCCCTTGCCGCTGCCCTTCTCCACCACGGTTTCCATCCAATGGAGCACCGTTTGGGTGATCTCGGGGCGGAACAGCTGCAGGCCTGAGGCGGCGGGCGCCGTGGCCAGGTCGTCGCCGGAGCGCAGGCCGCGGGTGATGTGCGGGCTCACCAGCCGGCCGCCGTTGGCGAGCATGGCGTGCAGCTGCACCAGCTTCAGGGGGGTGAGGTTGAAGCCCTGGCCGAAGGCGGCGGTGGCCGGTTCGATCGGCTGGGTGCGGAACACCTCCAGGGTTTTGAGCTGGCCCGCCTGGGCCCCGGGCAGGTCGGTGTCCGGGGTGCTGTCGATGCCGAGGGTGTGCAGCCAATGCCAGAAACGGGCGGGCTTCACCCGTTGCATCGCCTGCACCATCGCCACGTTGCTCGACACCTGCAGCACCGTGGGGAAATCGATCACCCCGTTGCCCTTGCGGTCGTGGTTGAAGATCGGCCAGCCGCCGATGGTGAGCTGGCCGGAGTCGTTGACTTTGCCGGCCGGGTCGATCGCGTTCTCCTGCAGGGCGATGGCCAGGTTGATCGGCTTGAAGGTGGAGCCGGGTTCGTAGAGGTCCTGCACCGACCACTCGCGGAACAGCCCGGGCTTGTAGTTCCAGAACTTGTTGGGGTCGTAGGTGGGGGTGGAGGCCAGCGCCAACAGTTCGCCGTTGCGCACATCCATCACCAGGGCCACGCCCCGCTTGGCCGACCACTGCTTCACCTGCTTGCTCAGGGCCAGCTGGGCCACCTGCTGCAGGCGGGCATCGAGGGTGAGCTGCAGGCGCAGGTCGTCGCCGTAGAGCACCCCCGCCCGCAGGCCATCGGGCAGGGGGGTGCCATCGGCACCGCGGCGCAGGCTGCGGGTGGCCTCATGGCGGCGCAGGTCGCGGTCGCGGCTTTGCTCAAGGCCCGCCTGGGCCACGCGCTCCAGGTTGAGGAAGCCCACCACGTTGGCGAACAGGCCCCCCTGGGGGTACACCCGCTGGGGGTAGGCCTCCAGGTCGAGCCCGCTGATGCCCAGGTTGCGCACCCGCTGCGCGGTCTCGGGGTCAAGGTCGCTGGCCAGCTTCACCCCCGATTTGCGGCCCTCCATGGTGCGCACCAGATCGGCCATGGGCAGGGCCAGCACCGCCGAGAGCTTGCGGGCCACATCGAGGGGGCTGCGCAGCCGGCCGATGTCGTCGCCGGGGAAGGCGAAGTAGCGGGGGTGGGCCCAGAGGGTGAAGCGCTCCTCATCGAGCGCCACCAGGCGCCCCTGCCGGTCCACGATCGGCCGCCGCCGCCCCAGGGGTGCGACCGTCTGGGTTTGCACGGCCCGGGCGCGGGTGAGCAACTCGTTGCCCTGCACCAGCTGCACCCAGGCCAGCCGCAGCGCCAGGCCCCCCAGCCCCGCGGCCAGCAGCAGATACACCAGCCACAGGCGGCGGGCCGGGATCGGCTGAAACGTGAGCACCCGGCGCGAGCGGCCCGGGCCACCGCTGCTGCGTGCCGCTGGCCGGCGATCCTCCAATCCCTGAACCACCCTCAATACCCCGGCAGGATCACACGGGGGTTCACCTGGGCCAGGAAGGAGCGGAGCGCGCTGGGCTGGCTGGCGCTGGGGGGCTCCAGGTACACCAGCTTTTCACTGCTGGTGGGCTCCAGCAGGGTGGGCTTGCCGGTCATCGTGAGGTGGTGCTGCTCCAGCACCGCCGCCGATTCCTGCAGGCGATGCTCCAGGCGCTGGGAGGCTTCGAGCTGCTGAAAGTTGCTGGTCCACTGCCCCTGCCAGTGGAGCGTCAGGGCGCTGAGGCCAAGCACCGCCACCCCCAGCCCCAGCAGGCCGCCGTCGGCCACGCGGTGCAGGTTGCCCAGCCAGGGGGCGCGGCGGTCGGCCCGGTTGGCCGATAGGGATCCCTGAATCAGCTCCAGCGGCCGGCGGGCCTGGCTCCGTTGCCCCTGGCTGGGCTGCTGAACCGGAACGGCGACCACGGCAGGGCAACGGAACTTCGCAAGTGAACCATGGGCATGGGCCCCCAGCAAGGGGCCCCTGACCCTTTGAGACTCACCAGCCCAACAGCACCAGGTTGGTGAAGGTGAGCCCGTTCCAGAGGGCATGCAGCAACACGCAGCTGCCCAGGCGTCCGCCGCTCCAGCGCAGCCAGCCCAGGCCGAGCCCGAGCACCAGCAGGGGAAGCAGTTCGCCGAGGCTGAGGTGGGCCACGGCAAACACGGCGGCGCTGATCAGCACCCCCCAGCCCCCCCCCAGCTGCCTGGCGGCCACCGGCAGCAACACGCCACGGAAGATTGTTTCCTCAAACAGGGGCGCCAGCACCACCGCGGTGAATCCGAAGCAGGCCAGGGCGGGCAGGTTGTGGCTGTTGAGCACCAACTCCAACAGCGGGTTGCTGCCGCTGCCCTCGCTCCACACGCGCTCCAGCAGCCAGCCCGCCAGGCTCACCAGCGGCAACACCATCAGCAGGGTGCGCAGGGCCCGGCGCAGGGCGCTGCCCAGGGGGCTCCAGCGGAACTGCAGCCAGCCCCCCTCGGGTGCGGGGCCCAGGCCCCGCAGCTGCAGCACCAGGATCAGCAGCGGGCCGGCCATCAGCGCCAGGTAGAGCCCCAGCACGCTCACCCCCTCCCGCAGCGGGCTGGTGATGCCGCTGGCCGTGAGCAGGCCGCTGAGCCATGGCGCCACCAGCAGGGGCGTCAGCAGTTCGCCCACCACCACAAAACCGCCGGCGATCAGCAGCACCACATCCAGGCCCCCCAGCGGGGGACCCTGCAGGGGCGGCGGCTCCGGGCTGCGGCCACGCCAGCGGCTCCACAGCTCCCGCAGCAGCAGGGCGATCCCCAACAGCAGCACCGCCGCGGGCACCACGGTGACCGTTCGAGGAACCGGTTTTAGTGTGTCGAAGGGCGTCTACCTCTTTGTCTGTAATCAGGCCCGCTGGGACGCCAACCGTCGCTGTGTGGGTGGCATCAACATGGATGGTTCTTCGCCACTATCACAATGGATTTCGTCTCGCCGGCCTGCAGGCGCTCCAGCCCCTGCCGCAGCAGCTGCAGGGCCGGGGCGGCGGGGGTGTCGCCGGCGTTGCTGTCGTTGCTGTCGTTGGCCAGCGCCTCCGCCAGGGCCCGCCGGGGCTGGGGCCCCGCCAGCAGCGGCCGCCAGGGGGCGGGCAGGTGGGGTTCCGCCAACACCGCCAGCTCCAGCTGCCGTCGGTTGAGGCTTTGGCCCACCGAGGGGCGGCTGAGGCTGTCCAGCAGCCCGTTCAACCACAGCAGCAGACTGAGGGCCAGGCTGAGCAGGGCCAGCAGCTGTTTCCAGCGGGGCGCCGCCGCCGGCTCCCCCTGCGGACCGGGTGGGTTGCCAGGGGTCACGGGCGCAGCACGGGGGGCATGGAGCTGTTCAGCATCGCAGCAGAAACCCCTCCCATACGATGGCTTTCGCTGTTGGGAGCCCCTGTGTCACTGCGGATTCTGCTGGTACGCCATGGCCTCAGCAGCTTCAACCTGGAGCACCGCATCCAGGGCCGTGACGACCTCTCCAGCCTCACGCAGGAGGGGCTGCGGCAGGCCAGTGCCACCGGTGCCGCCCTGGCGGAGTTGCGCCTGGATGCCGCCTACAGCTCACCGCTGCGGCGGGCGTTGCACACCGCCGAGGCCCTGCTGGCGGCCCAGGGGGGCGGCCTCACCCCCCAGCTTGACGACGACCTCCTGGAGGTGGACCTGGCCCCCTGGACCGGCCTGCTCAGCCATGAGGTGCGTGAGCGCTTCCCCGAGCAGCACCGCCTCTGGCGCGAGCAACCCGAGGCCCTGGAGCTGCAGCGGGCCGACGGCAGCCGCTACCGGCCGATTCCGGAGCTGCTGGCCCAGGCCCAGCGCTTCGCGGCGCGGCTGCTGGCCGCCCACGACCCCACGGCCCCCGGCCACCGCACCGTGCTGGTGGTGGGCCACAACGCCATCCTGCGCTGCCTGCTGCTGGCGCTGCTGGATCTGCCGGCCTCGGGGTTCCGCCGCCTGCGGCTCGACAACGCCTCCCTCTCGGTGCTCAACCTCACCGCGGCGGAGCCCGGTTCGGCGCGGCGCTTCAACGTGCAGATCGAATCGCTCAACGGCACCAGCCACCTGCACCCCGAGGTGTGTGCCGGCCTGCTGCCCGCCAAGGGCCCCGGGCCGCGGCTGCTGCTGGTGCGCCATGGCGAAACCGATTGGAACCGCCAGGGGCGCTTCCAGGGGCAGATCGACATCCCCCTCAATGGCAACGGCCACGCCCAGGCGGCCGCCGCCGGCGACTTTCTGCGCCGGGTGCGCTTCGACCGCGCCTACAGCAGCTCCATGGCCCGGCCGCGCCAGACGGCCGAGGGCATCCTGCGCCACCACCCCGGCGTGCCGCTCACCAGCGTCACCGACCTGGTGGAGATCGGCCACGGCCATTGGGAGGGGCGCCTGGAGCAGGAGATCGCCGCGGAGTGGGGCGATTTGCTGGCGGATTGGAAGCGGGCCCCCGAAACCGTGCAGATGCCCGAGGGCGAGACCATCCATGCGGTGTGGGAGCGCTCCCTGCGGGGCTGGAACCGCATCGCCGCCGGCCTGGAGGCCCACGAAACGGCGCTGGTGGTGGCCCACGACGCCGTCAACAAAACCATCCTCTGCGCCCTGCTGGGGCTCAGCCCCGCCGACATCTGGGCGGTGAAGCAGGGCAACGGCGGCGTCACGGTGATTGATTACCCCGATGGGGCGGATCAACCGCCGGTGGTGGTCTGTCTCAACCAAACGACCCATCTTGGGGGTGTTCTCGACCGCACCGCCGCCGGCGCCCTGTGAGTTCCGCAGCCCCCCCCGCCCTGCTGCTGGAGCAGGTCCAACTGCTGGAGGGGCCGGATCAGCCGCCGCAGCACACCACGGTGCTGCTGGAGGCGGGGGCCTTCAGCGCCCAGGGGGAGGCCGCCCGCCAGCGGGGCGCTGCCCTGGGCCTCACCGCCCTGGCGGCGGAGGGCTGGCTGTTGGCCCCCTGCCTGGTGGACCCCCATTCCCAGTTGGAGGACCCCTGGCTGGGCAGCGCCGAAACCCTGGCCAGCCTGGAGCGCTCCGCCATCGCCGCCGGCTACGGCACCGTGGCCCTGCTGCCCCGCGCCCGCAGCTGGCGCGACCGGCCGGATCGGCTCCAGCCCCTGGCCCCCGCGGGCCCGCTCCAGTGGCTGCTGTGGGGCAGCTTTAGCCGCGCCGGTGAGGGCCAGGAGCTGGCGGGCCACGGCGACCAGCTGGCGGCCGGCGCCATCGGCCTGGCGGAGGCGGACCACTGCCCGCCCCTGGCGCTGCTGGAGCGGGGCCTGAACCTGGGGGAGTTCGGCCGGGCGCCGCTGCTGCTGGCCCCCCGCGATGCCGCCCTCAGTCTCCATGGCTTCGTGCGCGAAGGGGTGGAGGCGCTGCGGGCCGGCTGGCCGCCCGATCCGGTGGTGAGTGAAACGGTGCCCCTGCAGAGCCTGCTCGCCCTGGCGCGCCACCACGGCGGGGCGCGGCTGCAGCTGATGAACCTGTCCACGGCCGCGGCGGTGGCGTTGCTGGCGGCGCTGCCCCCGGAGGGGCGCCCTGAGGCGACGGTCTGCTGGTGGCATCTGCTGGCGGACAGCGCCGGCCTCGACCCCCTGGCGGAGGGCTGGCGCGTGGTGCCCCCCCTGGGCACTCCGGCCGATCGCCTGGCCCTGCAGGGGGCCCTGGCGGAGGGGCTGATCTCCGCCGTGGCCGTGCACCACCAGGCCATCGACCGTGAGGAACACCTGCTGCCGCTCGATCAGCGCAAGCCCGGGGTGGCGGGCCACCGCTTCGTGCTGCCCTGCCTCTGGCGGGAGCTGGTGGAGGGGGCCGGCTGGAGCCCGCAGCAGCTCTGGCGAGCCCTCTGTTTCGGCCCGGCGCAGCTGCTGGGGCTGGAGCCCCCACGGCTGCAACCCGGCAGCCAGCGCTGGCTGCTGTTTGATCCGGCCCAGCGCTGGAGCCCCGCCCGCGACCCCATGGCACCGCTGGCGGCCAACCAACCGCTGGCCGATGGGGAGCTCTGCGGCCGGGTGCTGGCCTGCGGACTCAACCCCGGGCTTTGGCAGGGGCCGCCGCTGGCCTGAGGGGGTCGCTGCTCCGCAGCGGGCCGGCGGTGCCCAGGGGCCAGAAGCGCCAGAAGGCCCTGCCGATGATCTCGCTCTGGGGCAGGAAGGGGCCGCCGGGCCAGAAGCGGCCGTCCCAGCTGTTGCCGCGGTTGTCCCCCAGGGTGAGCACGTGGCCCGGGGGCACCACGGCGTTGAGGGTGCGGCAGGGCCCCATGCCCAGCTCGTCCACCGGGCAGTAGCTCGCCACATAGGGCTCCTGGATCCACTGGCCGTTCACCTGCACCTGGCCGCGGGGGTTGATCACCACCCGGTCGCCCGGGATGGCCACCACCCGTTTGATGTAGGCATCGCAGGCGGGCTCCTGCAGACCGGGGATGCCATTGATCAGGGGCAGGTTCACCACCAGGCAGCGCAGGGGGCCCACCTCGCGGCCGGCCCGCAGCACCGGATCAAAGTGGTGTGGGGCGTGGAACACCACGATCTCGCCCCGCTGGGGCGGCCGGCTGCGGTAGGTGAGCTTCTCCACCAGCAGCCGGTCCTGGATCTGCAGGCCGGGCAGCATCGAGCCCGAGGGGATGTAGCGCGCCTCCAGCAGCACCTGGCGCACCCCCAGGGCCACCCCGAGGGTGATCAACACCCCACGCCAGAACACCCATGGACTCTCGCGCTCGCCGGCGCCGGGGGTTTCTTCGGTGGACAACGGGGCCTGGTCAGCGCTGGGAGCTCAGGCAGATTAGGGCCGTTGCCTGCGTGATCCGATGGTGCGCCCGCGTTGGTTGTCGGCCCAGAGGGTCACGGCCTCGCGCCTCTGGCTGCACTGGGACCGTGCCGTGGCCCTGTGGGCCTGCCTCAACCTGGTGTGGGTGTTGTTTGACCTCACCTACCTGCCGCTGCGCACCTTTTGGCTGCAGCGCAACCTCACGCCGCTGCCGCAGATGCCGTTGGTGGTGCCGTTGCCGCTGCTGCCGGACATCACCCCCCTCTACGACCCGGTGAAGGGCATCGAGCCCCACCGCGAAACCCAGCAATACCTGGCGGCCTTCCAACGGCTCGATGCCGCCCTGCTGGCGGGTGAGTCCGCCGCCAGCAGCGCCCCGCTGCGCCGCCGCCAGGTGGAGCTGACGGTGGCGATGATCAACGAAAACCCCTTCGCCGCCTCCGGCAACGGCGGCACCCTGGAGACGATCAAAAACCGCCTGCGGCAGCGGGCCGGCCTGGAGTCCGCCAAGGCCTCCGCCGATCGCCTGCTCAGCGACGGCTGGTTGGGCCGCCACGGTTGGCGGGAGGAGCGGCGTTTCTGGCGCCAGCAGGTGTTGCCGCTGGTGTCCACCAGCTATTGGCGCTCCATCGATGAACACGGCCGCCCCATCGACCACTTCTGGCGCACCGACCTGCTGCTGTTCCAGAGCGTCTTCGCCCTCGACATCCTGCTGCGGATGGTGCGGCTGCGGCGCCGTTTCCCGGGGCTGAGCTGGCGCGATGCGCTGCTGCGCCGCTGGATCGACCTGCCCCTGCTGCTGCCCTTCTGGTGCTGGCTGCGGGTGGTGCCGGTGGTGGAGCGGCTCAGCCAGGCGCGGCTGATCAACATCGAGCCGCTGCGGGCGGCGGTGAGCCGTGCCGTGGTGTCGCTGCTGGCCCTGGAGTTGTTTGAGGTGCTGGCCCTGCAGCTGGTGGATGGCACCCAGTCGTTGATCCGCTCCCCCCAATGGCCCCGCTGGATCCGCAGCCTGCGCAGCCACCAGAGCGTCAGCAGCAGCGACGACCAGCAGCTGCTGGAGCTGGTGAAGTTGTGGGGGCCGCTGCTGCTTGGGGAGGTGACGCCGCGCCTGGCGCCGGAGCTGCAGTCGCTGCTGGGCCATGCCCTGCAGCAGAGCCTGCGGGAGGTGCCCGGCGGAGCGGCGGTGCCGGCCCTGTTGAGCCGCCAGGTGGCCAGCGGCATGGTGGACAGCCTCGTGGACCTGGCCCGCGGCACCGCCCAGCGGCTGGCCCAGAGCGACGAACGCCAGGTGGCCCTGCTGCAGCGCTTCGGCGACCGCTTCTGGGAGGAGCTGGCGGCGGGCCTGGAGCAGGGGGGCACGCTGCAGCGCAGCCAGCAGCTGCTGGTGACCCTGCTGCAGCAGCTCAAGCTCAACTACCTGGCCCAGATGAACCGCGCCGGCATCGATGCCCTGATGGAGGAACTCGACGACCTCACCGCACCGCTGGAGGCCGCTGGCGTGGTGGCTAACCCGCCAGCGCCGCCTGCCACTCCTCAGGCTTGAAGCCCACCAGCACGGCACCGCCGCCGGTGATGGCGAAGGGGCGTTTGATCAATTTGCCGTCCGCCGCCAGGGCGGCCAAGGCCTGCCCATCGTCCATGGCGGCCACGGCGGCGCTGCCCAGGGCGCGGTAACTCTGGCCACTGGTGTTGAACAGCCGTTTGCGGCCCACGGCCGTGAGGGCCTGGCGCAGCTCCGACAGCCCCGGCGGGGAGGCGGTGATGTCCACCAGCTCAAGGGTGCCGGCCTGCACGGAGATGCCCCGCTGGGCGAGCCATTGCAGGGCCTTGCGGCAGGTGCCGCAGGCGGGATAGCTGTAGAGGCGGAGGGGGGGCTGGCTCACGCCGCCGCACTCACTTGCCGATCAGGGCCTTGAGGGCACCCACCAGGCTGTTGGAGCCCTTGCCCACGCCGTCCTGGGGGCGGGTGCGGATGGTCACGTCGCCGTTGACGCTGGTGCGGCAGCTGAGGCGGTAGTTGGCGGGCCGATCCGCCAGGTACACCTGCTCCACATCGCTGCGGGGGGAGAGGTTCTGCATGCCCTCCACCACTTCCACCACGCAGGTGCCGCACTGGCCGACGCCACCGCAGTTGTTGAGGTTGTTCAGGCCCTTGTAGGGGTTGATGCCGGCATCAACGGCGGCCTTGCGCAGATTGGCCCCTTCGATGCAACCGACCTGCTGGCCTTCCTGTTCAAAACGGATGGTGGGCACGGTCGGGCGGGGATCTTCGGCGCCGACAAACTTACCTGGCCGGGGCCGGTTTCCGCAGACCCCGATCGAGGCTGACATCAAAAGCAGCCTGGCCCGGAGCTGGAACGGCGGAGGCCGTCCTTAGCATTGGGGCACCGGCGGCACAGGGCCTTGAACACTGCGGGCTACGACTCTCCCGGCTACGAACGGCTTCAGAGCCAGGTGATCCCCGGCTACGGCAGCCTGGCGCGGTTGGCGGTGGCGTTGTTGGCGGTGTCGCCCGCCGCCCGCGCCCCCGGCGCCGCGGTGCTGGTGGCCGGATGCGGCACCGGCGCCGAGCTGGTGGAGGCGGTGGCGCAACGTCCCGATTGGCAGCTCACCGCCATCGACCCCAGCGACGAGATGCTGGAGGAATCGCGCCAGCGGCTGGCGGATCAGGCCGGCATCGACTGGCGCCAGACCACCGCCGAAGCCCTGGTGGACCAGCCCGGGATCGCCGGCCGCTTCGCCGGGGCCCTGTCGGTGCTGGTGTTGCAGTCGCTGCCCGACGATGGCAGCAAGTTGGCCTTCCTGAGCGCCCTGGCCCGGTCGCTGCAGCCCGGGGCCCAATTGGTGCTGGTGGACCTGATGCAAACCAGCCTCCCCTCCCTGGAGGGGCAGTTGGAGCAGGCCTGGGCGGGGTTCCAGCGGGCCAGCGGCCTGGATCCGCTGCCCGCCGCCCGCCACCAGGGGCTGCACCCGGTGGGGCTGGCCCGGCTCACCAGCTTGGTGAACGCCGCCGGCTTTGGCGATCCGGCCCGGGTGTTCCAGGCCCTGGGCTTTGAGGGGTTCCTGCTGCAGCGCCGCGCCTGAGTCTCAGGGCTGTCGGGCCGTGGTCAGCCCCGTCGGCGCCTCGGCAGGGCGGCGGTCGGTGATCACGCCGGCCAGGGGCAGGGTCAGGCTGCAAATTCCGAGCAGCACACCCAGCAACGGTGCGGCCGTGTGGAACAGGCTGTGGGAGATGCCGTTTGAACCGTAGGGCTCCTCGCCGGTGTCACCGTTGCCGTCGGTGATGGGGCTCGGAGCGCCGGTTCGGGGAGGGGGGTCTGAGGAGTCGGATTCCATGGTCGGTTGGCCCAATGGGGCCCTGATCACCCTAACGAGCTGTCTGACATCAGGCGGCAGGGCGGGCCTGGTCGTGCTGTTCGCGGCGGGCGTCCAGGTCGCTGGTGGTGCCGCCGCTGCTCAGCAGGCCGCGGATGGCCCGCAGCTCTTCAAGGATCGAGCCCAAGAGTTGTTGGGTGGCGGTGGAGGGGGAATTGAGCACCTCCACGGTGACCTCCTTGATGCGCAGCACATCGCGGGCAAACCGGGCCACCTCGTTGGGGTGGAACATCAGCGGCTCCTTCTGGTCGCTGCGGTATTCCGGATTGAGCTTGCGCGGGTTGAAGGCCGGGTTGAGGTTGCGGGGGTCGGTGTTGGTGTAGCGGTACACCGAGGCCCGTGAGCGGTTGAGGCTGCGCTGCACCTCATCAATGCCGATCAGGTTTTCGGCGGATTCGGCGCTGTTGGCGGCCGCTTCGGCAGCGGAGCCGAGGGCCCCGCCCAA
>RHBP01000050.1 GCA_010030955.1 Synechococcaceae bacterium WBB_10_009
AGCCACAGCAGGTGGTTGGCGATGCGGTTGAGCTCCAGCATCAGCACGCGGATGTAGCTGGCGCGCTTGGGCACCGGCACGTCCGCCAGCCGCTCCGGCGCGTTCACCACGATCGCCTCGTAAAACATGCCGGCCGCATAGTCCATGCGGCTCACGTAGGGCACGAACATCACGTTCGTGCGGTTTTCGGCGATCTTCTCCATGCCGCGGTGCAGGTAGCCGATCACCGGCTCGCAATCCACCACGTCTTCCCCGTCGAGCGTCACCACCAGCCGCAGCACCCCGTGCATTGAGGGGTGGTGGGGGCCGAAGTTGACCACCATCGGCTCCGTGCGCGTCTCCAGCTGCGTCATGGGGCCGGTGGGGTGGGGGTGGCTCGTTGGCGGGATCTTAGGAAGGAAGCACGGCCGTTTCTGGCGCTGCGCGTGCCCCCATCCCCCGACGCCTTTGCCCACCAGCCGGTGCTGGCGGATCAGGTGCTAGCGGGGCTGGCGGAGCTCGGCCCCCTGCTGGCCCAGCGTGGCGGCGGACTGCTGGTCGACTGCACCCTGGGGGGCGGCGGCCACAGCGCCCTGCTGCTGGAGGCCCACCCCAGCCTGCGCCTGGTGGGGCTCGACCAGGACCCCACCGCCCGGGCCGCGGCCGCGGAGCGGCTGGCCCCCTTCGGGGAGCGGGTGCAGATCGTGGCCACCAACTTCGCCGACTACTGCCCCACGGAGCCGGCCGTGGCGGTGCTGGCCGACCTGGGGGTCAGCAGCCCGCAGCTGGATGTGGCGGCCCGGGGTTTCAGCTTTCGCCACGACGGCCCCCTGGACATGCGCATGAACCCCCAGGTGGGGGAGACGGCGGCTGCGTTGCTGGAGCGGCTGGATGAAACGGCCCTGGCGGATTTGATCTACGCCTATGGCGAGGAGCGGCTGTCGCGCCGCATCGCCCGGCGCATCAAGCAGCAGCTGCAGGAGCGGGGCCCGTTCAGCGGCACCGCTGAGCTGGCCTATGCCATCGCTGGCTGCTATCCCCCCAAGGCGCGGCATGGGCGGATCCATCCGGCCACCCGCAGTTTTCAGGCCCTGCGCATTGCGGTGAACGATGAACTGGGGGTGCTCGACCGCCTGCTTGCCGCCGCCCCCGATTGGTTGGCCAGCGGCGGCCTGTTCGGGGTGATCAGCTTCCACTCCCTGGAGGACCGCCGCATCAAAACGGCGTTTGTCAGCGACGAACGGCTGCAGCGGGTGACCCGCAAACCGGAAACGGCTGCGGAGGCGGAGCAAACCGCCAACCCCCGCAGCCGTTCGGCCAAGTGGCGCCTGGCACGGCGCCGTTGAGGCGGCCTCAGCCGTTGTTGAGGATGCCGGTGTGGTCCTGGCTGCCGAACAGCTGGCGGTAGGCCGCGGTGCTGGTGCAGATCACCACCGGCAGCAGCACCAGCAGGCCGCCGTAGCTGAACAGGGCCGCCACGGCGTGCATCACCGCCTCCACGATCGCCAGCCACAGCACCACCCACCAGCTGGGGTTCACGCCGCTCACCCCCGCCTGGATGGTCTCCAGGGGACGCTTCACGCCGAACAGGGAGAGCTGCAGCAGAAACTTCTGGCTCACCAGCAGCCAGATGTAGAACACGCCGAACACCACGGCCGGCAGGGCGGCGAGGGCGGCGTTCACCTGGCCGAGGGCGTTGCCGATCAGGGTGGCCAGCACCCCCACCAGGCCGATCAGGATCGACAGCAGGATCATTGAGCCCAGCAGGCGGCCGGAGGCGGCGCGATCCCAGCGGGTGAACTGGGCAAAGGAGGGCTTTTGGCCATCGAGGCTGATCCAGGCGGCGCGGGTGAGGCCCACGGCGCCCCACAGGGCCACGATCACGTAGCCCACCAGGCCCACCACCAGGCCGATGCCGGCGGCGATGGGATGCACGAAGGCGGGCTCCGGGCTGTTCAGCCGCACCACACCGCCGGCCAGCAGGGCGGCGAAGGGGGCGCTCACCAGCAGCACCAGCACCTCAAACAGCAGAAAGGGCCAGGGGGCGCGGCAGAAGGCCTGCCAGCCCTCCTCGATGGCCCGCAGCACCTGCAGTTTGTTGGTGCCTGGGGTCGGAAGTCCCATGGTGAAACGGCAATTGCCCGGAACCTAGCGATGGCCTGCGGCGCTGCCCAGCAATTGTTGTGCTTGTGACAATCAGGCCCCGGCGGGCCCGCGCTGGCGGAGATCGCTGATGGCCTCCCCCAGGATCTCCAGGGCGGCATCGATGTGGGCTTCGCTGCTGTGCCGCCCCAACCCGAAGCGCAGCGAGGCCGCCGCCTCCTGCCGGCTCAACCCCAACGCCTGCAGCACGTGGGAGGGGGCGCCGCCACTGCAGGCGGAGCCGCTGCTCACCGCCAGGGCACGCCGCAGCCGCCGCTGCAGCGCGGCCCCGTCCACCCCCGCGATGGTCACGTTGAGGTTGTGGGCCAGCCGCGGCGTGGCGGCCCCATTGCGCCGCACGCCCCCCAGGGCCTCCAGCCCGCGCCAGAGCCGATCCCGCAGGGTCCCCAGCCGCGTCGCCCGGGGCTGCAGGTCCGCCAGGGCCAGCTCCAGCGCCGTGGCCAGGCCTATGATCAGCGGCACCGGCTGGCTGCCGGCCCGCAGCCCCTCCTGCTGGCCGCCGCCGTGGAGCTGGGGGGCGAGTTCCAGCCCGGGGCGCCGCACCAGCAGGCCGATGCCCGGGGGGCCGTAGAGCTTGTGGCCGCTGACGCTCAGCAGGTCGATCCCCAGGGCGCTTGGCTGCAGGGGGATGTGGCCGATGGCCTGGGCCCCGTCGCTGTGCAGGGCGATGCCCCGCTGGCGGCAGAGGCTCGCGATGGCCTCCAGCGGTTGCAGCACGCCGATTTCGTTGTTGGCCGCCATCACGCTGAGCAGCAGCGTGTCGGGCCGCAGGGCCGCCTCCAGCGCCGCCAGATCCACCAGGCCGTCGGGCCCCACCGCCACTTCCGTGAGCGCAAAGCCGTGGCGGGCCAGGTAGCGCAGCGGATCCAGCACCGCCCGGTGCTCCGTGGCCAGGGTCACCAGGTGGCGGCGCTGGCCGCCCCGCGCCAGTTCCGCCTCCGCCAGCCCCTTGAGGGCCAGGTTGTTGGCCTCGGTGGCACCGCTGGTGAACAGCACCGCCTCCGGGGCCACCCCCAGGGCCGCGGCCAGCCGCCCTCTGGCCTGGGCCACGGCGGCGGCCGCCTGCAGCCCAGGGCGGTGGGAGCGGCTGGCGGGGTTGGCCGCCAGGGTGCTCCACCAGGGCGCCATCGCCTCCACCACCGCCGGATCACAGGGGGTGGTGGCCTGGTGGTCGAGGGGGATCGGCGAAGCGGCCATATGCCCCATGCTGGCAAGCGCATTGCACATGCCGCCGCCATGGCTTGGCTCCGCCCCAGCCACACACCCAGCTGTTGCCAACGGGTTGTTGGGCCGTGGGCGGTTGCGGCGCTGCTGGCGGCCGCCGCAGGGGCCCATGCCGCCCCCGATGCCAGCTTTCGCACCTCGGCGGAGCAGCGTCCGGCCGATCTCCTGGTGCTGCGCCGTTGGGGCACGATCAACGGTGAGCACCTGATCGGCGTGCACGACGCCAAGCCCGATCCGCGGGATTCCACGGCCCGCACGATCGTGTTGTGGCTGGAATCGCCCACGGGGGTTCAGCTGGCGGTGGACACCCTGCGCTGCAGCCCCGAGGCCCCCATGCGCCTCACCCTCAAGGGCGATTTCCTCGAGATCCGCGAGCTCAACCCCGGTGGAGCGGTCACCGCCGCCAACCGCCTCGACCATCAGATCTGGTGGGCCGCCTGCCACCCCGCCCAGGCCGGCAAGGACCCCGGCCAGCTCACGGCCGTGGCCCGCCAGCTGGGCTACACCGGCAAGTTGCGGGAGCAGCAGCAGCTCGTTCCGAGACACCCTCGATAGATTGCGGCCATCGCCGCACCGCCGCCGCGGGCCATGGACCTCGAACCCGAATCCCAGCCCGCCGTGCCCGATGTGGTGCCGGCCGCTCCGGTGCGCCTGCTGCTAGTCGACGACGAGCCCGGCCTGCGCACCGCCGTGCAGACCTACCTCGAAGACGAAGGCTTCCAGGTGACCACGGCCGTGGATGGTGAAGACGGCTGGACCAAGGCCCAGGAGTTGCTGCCCGACCTGGTGATCAGCGACGTGATGATGCCCCGGCTGGATGGCTACGGCCTGCTGCGCAAGCTGCGGGCCGATGAGCGCCTCGGCGGCACGCCGGTGATCTTCCTCACCGCCAAGGGCATGACCGCCGACCGCATCGAAGGGTTCCAGGCGGGCTGCGACGACTACATCCCCAAGCCGTTTGACCCCGATGAGCTGGTGGCCCGCGTGCACAACGTGGTGCGCCGCCAGGAACGGCTGTTGCAGGAGGCGGCCCGCTTCGCCGATGCCGACATCGGCCAGATGGCCAAGCAGATCACCGAGATCCGCTCGCTGCTGGCCAGCGGTGGCGGCGGCAAGAAACCGGTCAACGCCGTCCAGCACGAGTTCACCCCCCGGGAGGCCTCGGTGCTGCAACTGGTGGCGGAGGGAATGATGAACAAGGAGATCGCCCGCCGGCTGGAAACGTCGATCCGCAACGTGGAGAAGTACGTGAGCCGGCTGTTCACCAAAACCGGCACCGCCAGCCGCACCGAATTGGTGCGCTACGCCCTCGAGCACGGCCTGGTTGACTGAGCCGGTGCCGCCGGGTTGGCTGGCGGCCGCCGTCAACGGCGGCCATGCCTACCGCGACCGCATCGACCGGCCCCACCCCAGCGTGGTGGGCTACTACGCCGGGCGCTATGGCCACTCGGGGGAGACGACCTGGCGGCAACGGCTCGCCACCGGAGAGGTCTGCAGGAATGGCCAACGGCTCCAGGCCGATGGGGCCCTCGCGCCGGGGGATCAGCTGGTGTGGCATCGGCCCCCCTGGCAGGAGGCGGCCGTGCCGGTGCTGCAGCAGCACGCGATCGTGTTCGACGACGGCGATCTGCTGGTGCTCAACAAGCCCAGTGGCCTGCCGGTGCTGCCGGCCGGTGGTTTCCTGCGCCACACCGTGCTGGCCCAGCTGGAGGGGTTGGTGGCGGGCGCACCGCGGCCTGTGCACCGGCTTGGTCGCTTCACCTCCGGGTTGCTGGTGTGCGCCCGACAACCCGCCACGAGGGCCTGGTTGAGCGCCCAGCTGCGCGACAGCACCCGGGCCGAGGCCGCCGCGTCAGAGTCCCCGGCCTGCCAGAAGCTGTACAGGGCCCTGACGGTGCCGCTGCCCTCCTCCTGGACCCCCGGCTCCAGCCAGCCGGTGATGGACCCGATCGGCCGCCGGCCCCACGGGCTGCTGGGGGAGATCTGGTGTGGCGTGCCCCCCGGGCACCCTGGAGCCTTGCCGGCCCTCAGCCGCTTCACGCTGCTGGAGCGCCGGCCACAGGGCTGCCTGGTGGAGGTGCTGATCGCCACCGGCCGGCCCCACCAGATCCGCATCCACGCCGCCTGTCTGGGGGCGCCGCTGCTGGGGGATCCGCTCTATGGGCCCGGCGGGCAGGCCAGGCCCGATGGCTTGCCGGGTGATGGCGGCTACCGGCTGCATGCCCACCGGTTGCGGCTGCTGGGGCCCGATGGCTCGAGCCTGGAGCTGGAGGCCCCGCCGCCAGCGGAGCTGAATTTTCCCCTCACTTGATCGCTAAAAAGCCGCACTAGAATCAGTTTTTCTTGCGTTCAAAATAGGAAAAAGCGATGAAGGTCACGGTGGAGGTGTCCGATAGCGATCTGCAGGACGTGCTCGAGCTCACCGGTGAGCGCAAGAAGGGGCCGGCCATCCGTTTGCTGATGGAGCAGGCTCTGCAACTGCGCCGCCGCCAGCGCATCGTGGAGCGCTTCCTCAGCGGTGAGTGGGGCGTGCAGCTTGAGGGCTTCGAGCAGGCGACGGAACTGGAGCGGCAGAGGCTGTTGGATGTTGCTGATTGACACCAGCCTCTGGGTCGACTTCACCCGGTCCGCTTCCCCCGAGCCGCGCAAGCGGCAGATCGCCCCCTGGTTGTTGGATCCGGCTGCCCATCTGGCTGAGCCGGTGGTGTTTGAACTGCTGCGCTTTGCACGTCCCCATGAGGCCCAGCAGCTGCAGGCGCAATTCGCCACGCTGCCGATGCTGGCCACGCCGAGCAGCGTGTGGATGGAGGCGGCCGAGCTTGGTCGCGCCTGCCGTGCAACGGGTCTCACCGTGGTCAGCCTTGATCTGTTGATCGCCGCGGTGGCCTTGCACCACCGCGCCACCCTGGTGACCTTTGACCGGGACTTTGCCGCGATTGCGCAAGTCAGTGCCCTGACCGTGCGCTTGTTGGAGAGGGTGGGCTGAGCGTCGGGGACTTGAATCAGGCCCGCTCGAAAGCCAGCAGCCGCGAGAAGTAGAAGGGGGCCTTGTTGAGGCTGCGGCGCTTGAGCACAAAGCCCTCCGCTTCGGCGGCCTTCACGATCCCCTTCTCCCGCAGGGTGTAGGCGCGGGTGGTTTTGCTGGGGCCGGGGAACAGCTGGCCGATCTTTTTGAGCACCGCCAGCACCGGGGTGTAGGGGGCAAAGCTCACGATCAGGTGCTGCTCCGCCAGCCCCGCCAGGTGCCGCACCATCTCCTCGGCCGGCTGCTGGGGGTAGTGGATGAACACATCCAGGCACACCACGGTGTTGTAGCGGCCGCTGAGGCTCTCCAGATCCGACGCCTGGAACTGAATCCGCTCCGGGGCGATTCCGGCCTCGGCGGCGCGCCGGGCCGCCTCCTGCACCATCGCCTCGGACAGGTCGGAGGCGGCGATCGAACCCGCCCCGGCCTGGGCTAGCGGCAGGGTGAGGCTGCCCACGCCGCAGCCGGCGTCGCAGAAGCTGCGGCCCCCCAGGTTGCCCTGCTCCTTGAGCCAGGCGAGCACGTTGTCCACCGTTTTCTGGTGGCCGATGCGGATGTTGCGCTGCACCCGGTTCACATCGGTGCTTTCGCTGTAGATCCGGTTCCAGCGGTCGAAGCCGGTGGTTTCGAAGTAGCCCTTCACCTCCTGCTTTTCGGCCTGTTTATCAGCCTGGGAGGTGGGCAGCAGCTGCTCGGTGGGCATTGAGGCGGGCCGGGGCGCGAAACGGTGTGGCGCGGATCCTATTCAGGCCGCCCGGCGCCAGCGCAGGTCGGCGGCCGGGCCGCTCCAGCGCAGGGTTTCCCCCAGGGGTTGTCCCAACAGTTGGCTGGCACACCCCTCGCCTTCTCCGATCAGCCGGCGCGGCAGCACCGTGGCCGCGGCGATGGCGCCGTCGGCGTCGCCGCTCCAGAGGGCCAGCCGCCGCACCCCCTCCAGCAGCGGCAGCGTCACCCCCGCCAGGGTGCCGTCCTCCAGGCGGCAGCTGCCGTTCTCCACGATCAGCACCCGTTCATCCCAGCGGTGCAGCCCCTCCTCCAGGCCGTAGGGGGCCAGGGCATCGCTCACCAACACCACCCGCTGGGGCGCCAGCCGCTGCAGCAGCACCGCCATGGCCGGCGCCACGTGCACGCCGTCGGCGATCAGCCCCAGGGCCACCGACCCCTCCAGCACCGCCGCCGCGATCGGCCCCGGGCTGCGGTGGTGCAGCCCGGGCATGGCGTTGAAGCTGTGGGTGAGCATCCCCACCCCCTGGGTAAAGGCCCCGTGGGCCTGCTCTTCGTTGGCTTCGCTGTGGCCCAGGCTCACCAGGATGCCGAGGCGGCGCAGCTCGGCGATCACCGCATCGGCCCCCGGCAACTCCGGCGCCAGGGTCACCAGGGCGATTTCGTTTTCGAAGCCGCCGATCCGCTCCTCCAGGGCCGCGGCGCTGGGGGCCGCCAGGTGCTGGCTGGGGTGGGCACCGCGGCGGGCCGGCGCCAGAAACGGCCCCTCCAGGTGGGCCCCCAGCAGGCGGCAGCGGCCGGGGCGGTGCTCCGACCGCGCCTGGCGCAGCACCGCCAGGGCCCGGCGCAGCTCCGGCACGCCGCAGGTCACCAGGGTGGGCGCAATCGCCTCCACCCCATCACGCCACAGCAGCTCCAGCAGTTCCAGCAGCCGCGGCAGGTCCGCGTCTGTGAGCTCGGGGAAGGCCAGCCCCAGGCCCCCGTTGATTTGCAGGTCCACCCCCCCGGGGCTGAGCCAGTCACCGCCCCAGTCGTCGCCGCTGGCGGTGCTGCCATCGGGCAGGGGCTCCAGGCTGCACAGGCGGCCACCCGCATCCAGCCCCAGCCGCCAGCGCCCGGGGCTGGCCGGCAATCGAACGTTGGTGAGCCAGCGCATCGGAGCGGAGTGGCTGGCCCCAGGGCCAGAACGGGAGACAATGACAGTCTTGCCGCGCTTGGCCCCGTTGGACGCTCCCCCCGCTGATCAGACCCCGCGGGTGGCGGTGGTGATGGGCAGCGATTCCGACCTGCCCACCATGCAGCCGGCGGTGGAGATGCTGCAGCGCTTTGGGGTGGCCTGTGAGGTGCGGGTGCTCTCGGCCCACCGCACCCCCCGCGAGATGGTGGCCTTCGCGGAGGCCGCCGCCGGCCGCGGCTTCAAGGTGATCATCGCCGGCGCCGGCGGCGCCGCCCACCTGCCCGGCATGGTGGCCTCGCTCACCACCCTGCCGGTGATCGGCGTGCCGGTGCAGACCCGCGCCCTCTCGGGTGTGGATTCGCTGCACTCGATTGTGCAGATGCCCGCCGGCATCCCGGTGGCCACGGTGGCCATCGGCAATGGCGCCAACGCCGGCCTGCTGGCGGCCCAGATCCTGGCCACCGCCGACGCCGCCCTCTCCCAGCGCCTGGAGGCCTACCGCTGCGAACTGCACGATCAGGTGGTGGCCAAGGACGGCCGCTTGCTGGAGCTGGGCAGCGCCGCTTACCTGGCCCAGATGTAGCCGCCGCTCGCCAGGGGACACCGATGCTCGAGCGCCTGGTTCTGCCCCTGTGGCTGCGGCTGAGCCTGGCCCTGCCGCTGCTGGCCCTCAACCTCTGGGTGTTGCGCCAGCTGCTGTTGCCCCTGGCACCCTTCCCGGCCCTGTTTTTGGCGGCCGCACTGATCGCTTTTCTGCTGGATCTGCCCACCCGCTGGCTGGCCCGCCGCGGCCTGCCGCGCCAGTTGGCGGTGCTGGCGGTGGTGGGGGTGGGCCTGGCGCTGCTGGTGTTGGCGGCCCTGTGGCTGCTGCCGCGGTTGGTGGAGCAGCTGGGGGAGTTGGTGGCGGCCCTGCCCGCCTGGCTCTCGGAGGGGGAGCAGTGGCTGGATCGGCTCGAAACCTGGGCCACCGATCGCCACCTGCCCACCGAATTCACCGACCTCAGCAGCACCCTGTTCGCCCGGGCCAGCCAGCTGGCCAGCCAGCTCAGCCAGCGCTTGCTGGGGATCCTGGGCGCCACGGTGGGTCTCACCGTGAACACGGTGATCGTCGCGGTGCTGGCGGTGTTTCTGCTGCTGGGGGGCGAGCGGATTGTGGCGGGGCTGGCCCGCTGGCTGCCCGAGGGGGTGCGCGAGTTGGTGGTCACCACCCTGGGGCGCACCTTTCGCGGTTACGTCGCCGGCCAGGTGCTGTTGGCCTTGATCCTCAGCGGTTTGCAGATCGTGGTGTTCACGCTGCTGGGGATCCCCTACGGCGTGCTGTTTGCCGTGGCCATCGGCTTCACCACCCTGGTGCCCTACGCCAGTGCGGTCACGATCGTGTTGGTGAGCCTGCTGTTGGCCCTGGAGGATCCGCGCACCGGCTTGGAGGTGCTCGCGGCGGCCATCAGCGTGGGCCAGGTGGTGGACCAGGGCATCCAGCCGCGCCTGATGGGCAGCATCGTGGGGCTGCAACCGGCGTGGTTGCTGGTGAGCCTGCCGATCGGCAGCCGCGTGGGCAGCCTGATGGGCTTCGGCGAACTGCTGGGGTTGCTGTTGGCGGTGCCGGTGGCCAGCTGTCTCAAAACCTTCTGCGATGCCTGGGCCCAGCAGCGGGGCCTCAGCCAGCCTGCGGAATGATGCCGGCGGCCCCCAGGTGGGTCAGCACCTGTTCCACGCTCTGCTCGAGGCTCTGGCGGCCGGTGTCCACCCGCAGCTCCGGTTGTTCCGGCGCTTCGTAGGGGCTGGAGATGCCGGTGAACTCCTTGATTTCGCCGGCGCGGGCCTTGGCGTAGAGACCCTTGGTGTCCCGCTGCTCGCACACCGCCAGATCCGCGGCGCAGTGGATCTCGATGAAGTCGCCGTTGGCCACCAGGGCCCGGGCCCTGTCGCGGTCGGCCTTGAACGGCGACACAAAGGCGGTGAGCACCACCACGCCGGCATCGAGGAACAGCTTGCTCACTTCACCGATGCGGCGGATGTTCTCTTCGCGGTCGGCATCGGAGAAGCCCAGGTCCTTGCAGAGGCCGTGGCGGATGTTGTCGCCGTCGAGCACGTAGCAGGCCAGGCCCCGCTCAAACAGCGCCGCATTCACGGCGTTGGCCAGGGTGCTCTTGCCGGAGCCGCTCAGGCCGGTGAACCAGAGGATGGCGCTGCGGTGACCCCGCTGCTGGGCGCGGGCGGCCCGATCCACCGAAGCGTGGTGCCAGGCGATGTTGGTGGAGGCCCCTTGGGTGGTGAGGTCGCCGTAGGGGGCGCTGGTGGCGGCCATCGAGCTGCTGCGGGCGGATTGGCCAAGTATCTCCCGCGGCCTGTGGCCCTCAGCCCCCGGCCTGCTTGGGCCGGTAGCCCCCCTGCTGCAGCACCTCCAGGGCCACCGCCACCTGGTCGCCCTGCAGTTCGATCAGGCCGTCCTTGAGGGTGCCGCCCGTGCCGGCGCGGGCCTTGAGGGTTTTGAGCAGCGCCTTGCGCTCCGCCTCCGGCGCCTCCAGGCCGCTGATGGCGGTCACCAGCTTTCCGCCCTTGCCCGCCTTGGTGCGCTGCACCCGCACCCGCTGCTCGGCCTTGGGGGTGGTCGCCGGCTCCGGCCCCGTGTTGCGGGCCAGGCTCTCCGGCCTGCTGAATTCCTGCCAGCCCCCCTTGGCCATGGCCGCTTCTTACGCTGCTGTGATCTTGCACCGCTGCCGGTGACCAGCACGCTCCCCCAGGTTGATCCGGCTGCCCTGGAGCTGGCTGCCCGCCCCAACGGCCTGGGCCGCTACGGCCAGTTCGGCGGCCAGTACGTGCCGGAAACCCTGATCCCCGCCCTGGCGGAACTGGAGCAGGCCGCCGCTGAGGCCTGGAAGGATCCCGCCTTCACCGACCGGCTCAACCACCTGCTGCGCACCTATGTGGGGCGCCCCAACCCGCTGTACGAAGCCGAGCGCCTCACGGAGCATTACCGCCGCGCTGAGGGCGGTCCGCGCATCTGGCTGAAGCGCGAGGACCTCAACCACACCGGCGCCCACAAGATCAACAACGCCCTGGGGCAGGCGTTGCTGGCCCTGCGCATGGGCAAGAAGCGAATCATTGCCGAAACCGGCGCCGGTCAACACGGGGTGGCCACCGCCACCG
>RHBP01000006.1 GCA_010030955.1 Synechococcaceae bacterium WBB_10_009
TTTAACGCCTGCCCCCCAGGTTCCGTCAACTGTCTGATCGCGTTTTGTGCCAGTCCGTCGTCAGACTGCACATCCACACAGGCCTGTGGGGCCTGCTTTGCCTGCACCGCGACGCCATGGCAGCGCTGAATGTTCTGGGGGAACCCCTGCAGCTGTGCAGCTGTGAACCGATGACAGGCTGGTACCGCGATGGCCACTGCCGCACCGACGGGGCTGACCTGGGCCGCCACACCGTGTGCTGCGAGGTGGATGAACGCTTCCTCGCCTACACCCGTGCCCAGGGCAACGACCTCAGCACCCCGGCTCCGCAGTACGGCTTCCCCGGTCTCAAGGCTGGTGATCACTGGTGTGTCTGCGCCAGCCGCTGGCTGGAGGCCTATGAGGACGGCATGGCGCCGCCGGTGCGGCTAGAGGCCTGCGAACAGTCGACCTTGGCGTTGATTCCCCTGGAGGTGCTCCAGGCCCACGCCTGCCCTGCCGCATGATGGCCCCATGGGTCTGCAGATAGCGGTCATCGGCATGGGGGCCTGGGGCTCCACCCTGGCCGGCCTGTTGGACCAGCAGGGCCACAGCGTGCGCGGTTGGAGCCGCCGGGATGGCGACGACGCCACGGCCCTGCTGAACGCCGCCGACCTGGCGGTGGTGGCCCTGTCCATGGCCGGGGTGGAGGCCCTCGCCCCCGCCCTGGCCGTGCAGTGGCCCCAAGGGCTGCCGTTGCTCAGCTGCACCAAGGGCATCAACCTGCAGCAACGCTGCACCCCGGGCCAGCTCTGGCGGCGCCAGAACCCCCAGCTGCCCCTGTTGGTGCTCAGCGGCCCCAACCTGGCCACCGAGCTCGCCGCAGGATTGCCCGCCGCCAGCGTGCTGGCCAGCCACGACCACGCGTTGGCGCGCCATTGGCAGCATCAGCTCAGCAGCGACCGGCTGCGGCTGTACAGCAATCAGGACCCGGTGGGCACCGAGGTGGCCGGTGCCCTCAAGAACGTGATGGCGATCGCCGCCGGCATCTGCGACGGCCTGCAGTTGGGGGCCAATGCCAAGGCCTCACTGCTCTGCCGGGGCCTGGTGGAGATGGGGGTGGTGATCCAGGGGTTGGGCGGCCACCCCGCCAGCCTCTACGGCCTGGCGGGGCTCGGTGACCTGCTGGCCACCGCCACCAGTCCGCTGAGCCGCAACTACCGCTTCGGGTTGGCCCTGGCGGAGGGGAAGAACCGCAGGCAAGCCCTCGAGCAGGTTGGGGCCACGGTGGAGGGGGCGGCCACCGCGGAAGCGGTGCTGGCCCTCGGGGAGGAGCACCACTGGCACCTCCCCATCTGCCATGAGGTGGTGGCGGTGATGGAGGGGCGCATCGGTGCAGCAGCAGCGGTGCGGCGCCTGATGGAGCGTCACCTCAAGGCCGAGGAGCTGCCGCGCTAACGATGGCCCCCATTGCGGCACTGCTGATCGAGGCCTTCACCGGCGAACCCCTGCAGGGCAATGGGGCCGGTGTGGTGCTGCTGGAGGCCCCGGCCAAGGCCGCCTGGATGCAGGCTGTGGCGGGCAGCCTGCGCCAATCGGAAACGGCCTTTCTCTGGCGTGATGGCGGTGGCACCTGGCGCCTGCGTTGGTTCACCCCCAGCTGTGAGGTGCCCCTCTGCGGCCACGCCACCCTGGCGGCCACCCTCGGGCTGCACCACTGGGGCCTGCTGCGCTCCGGGGCGGGGCTGCAGCTGGCCACCCGCAGCGGCCCCCTGGCGGTGGCCGTATCCCCTGACCACCCCCCGCAGGTGAGCCTGACCCTCCCCAGCGGCGAGCTGGTGGAGGAGCCCGCGGTGCCCGGCCAGCTTGTGGAGTTGCTTGGGCAGGCGCCATTGGCCTACTGGAGCAGCGCGCTGGGGTACCGCGTGGCCCTGATGGACGGCCGTTTCCCCCTGGCTGATTTCGCCATGGACAGCGCTGCCCTGCGGGGCGCAGACCGCCATGGATTGGTGGTGATGCAGGCGGCGACGGATGCGACCCCCAACCTGGGGGGGGAGCCCTGTGACTACCAGCTGCGCTTCTTTGCCCCGGGGTTGGGCATCGATGAGGACCCCGTGACGGGGTCCGCCCATGCCCTGGTGGCCCCGTGGTGGATGGAGCGCCTGCAACGGAGCTGCGTGCGCGGCTGGCAGCCCTCATGGCGCCGTGGTGGAATGCTGTGTGAAGCCGTGACCCCGGGCTTCGTGCGACTGAACGGCACGGGCCACCTCCTATGGGACGGACAGATCCACGCCCCTGGTTGCGGTCACGATGGCGAGGCTTGGGACGTGTGCAGCAGCAGCTGAGGCTGCGCCCCCTGTTGATGGGGGCCCCGATGGGGCTGGGGGCCCTGGCGGCGGGGTTCTGGCTGCAGGGGCTGATGCCGAGCTCCTCCCCCGTCAACGGGGCACTGCTGCAGGCCATGCTCGAGAGCCCTCCCCCGCTGCGCCGCGCCGCCGCCGACCCGCGGGACGACCTGCGGGGGGTGCAGGCGCAGCGTTCGCGGGCGGCGGTGGGGGGCCTGGGCCTGGTGGAACCCGAGCGCGGTAGCCCCCTGCAGCTCGACATCCGCGTGGCGGTGGCGCGGGATGCCGGAGCCATCCAACTCTCCGCAACCGGCCCCTGGTGGCTGCGCCGCGCCGATGGCACGGTGCTGCAGCAGGGGGGGGCAGGCCAGGTGATCACCCTGGAATCCGGCCGTTTGGCGGCGCCTGAGCTCAGCCTCGACACCAGCGCCGATGCCGCTGCCCTGCTGGATGGCCGGCGCTACCGCGGCCGTCTGCGCGTGCTGCAGTTGCCCGCTGGTCTGCTAGCGGTGAACCATCTGCCCCTGGAGGAGTACGTCGCCTCGGTGGTGGGGGCGGAGATGCCGAGTTCCTGGAACCGGGAAGCCCTCAAGGCCCAGGCCGTGGCGGCCCGCTCCTATGCCCTCGCCCACATGGCGCGGCCCGCGAGCCGCCACTGGCATCTGGGCAGCACCACCCGCTGGCAGGCCTACCGGGGCCTTGACAGCGCCACCGATCGCACCCGCCAGGCCACCCGCGACACCCTGGGCTTGATTCTCAGCTACCAGGGCGGGATCGTGGAGAGCCTCTACGCCGCCACCACGGCGTTGACGCTGGAGGCCCATGGCCATCTCGGGGCGTCAATGAGCCAGCACGGCGCCCAGGAGCTCGCCAGCCGAGGGATGGCCTACAACCAGATCCTGGCGCGTTATTACCCCGGAGCCGCCCTGGCGCGGCTGCGCAGCGGGGGGCGCTGATGGGGCGCCTGTCACGCCTTGGCCTGGAGCGGAGCCAGCACGCCCTGCGCTGCGGTGCCCTGGTGCCCCTGGCCACGGAGCTGGTGGAGCACCCGGGCTTGGCCCCCTTCGTGCTGCGGCGGCTGCTCTCCGCCACCCCCAAGCACCTGCGCAGCGCTGGACCGAAACCCAACCCATTCCTGCCCTGGGATCCGGAACTGGAGGTGGAACGGCTGGGGAGCAGCCATCTGCTGTTGCTCAACAAATACCCCGTGCAGGCCGGTCATCTGCTGTTGATCACCCAGCACTGGCAGCCCCAGGCGGGCTGGCTCACGGCCAGCGATTGGGGGGCCCTCAGCGGCGTTGAACGGGATTCCGCCGGCCTCTGGTTTTTCAACAGCTGCGCCGCCGCCGGCGCCAGCCAGCCACACCGCCACCTGCAGTTGTTGCCCAGGGCCCCGGAGGAACCCAGTTGCCCACTGGAGCCTCAGCTGTTGGCGCAGTTGCGGGGGGAGCGTCCCCCATGGCCCTGGCGCTACCGGCTTAGCGCCAGGTGCCACGCCGGAACCGACCAGGCGGCTGCCGAACTGGAGGCCCTCTACCGCGAGCAGTTGGCGGGCTTGGACCTTGGCTCGCCTGGGCATGATCCGGTGCCCAAACGGCCCTACAACCTGCTGTTCAACCAGCATTGGCTGCTCACCGTCGAGCGCGTGCAGGAACATTGGGCGGGGTTCAGCGTCAACGCCCTCGGCTTCGCTGGGTATTTGCTGAGCACCGAACGCTCTGACACCGCCTGGCTGGCTCAGCACGGCCCCTGGGCTCTGCTGCAGGCCGTGGCGGCGGTTCCGTGATTGCACGGATGCCACAGCGGCGAAGCTTCGGTTTGGCTTGCCCCTGGAAGCCTGCATTGACGGAGCCATGGGGCAACGACGGCGGACGCTGGCGGTTCGCAACCGGCGCGTGGAACGCCACCTGGACCTGGTGGAGCCGATGGTGCGCCACTACAGCCGTTGCACGGCGGAATCCACCGACGACCTACGCCAGGTGGCCCTCGAGGGGCTGATCCGGGCCGCCGAACGGTTCAACGGGTCCCTGGCGGTGCCGTTCGCGGCCTTCGCCAGGCCCCACATCCGCGGTGCGCTGTTGCATTACCTGCGCGACTACGGCCACCTGATCCGCATCCCGCGGCGGGTTCAGGAGCAGCGTCGGCCCGATGGGCCGTTGACCCTGCGCCGGGTTCCCCTGGATTCCACCCTGGCGGAGACGATCCCCAGCCCATGGCACCAGGACGGCGCCGATGGGGAAGGTTGGCCGGCAGCGTGCACCCTCCAGCAGCTGCTGCGGGGACTCAGCCGGGAGCAGCGGCGGCTGGTGGAGCAGGTGGTGTTGCGGGGCCTGAGCTTGCGGACCGTGGCGGAGGCGAGGGGCACCAGTGCCAGCACCGTGCACCGCCACCTGCACCAGGCCTTGGGGCAACTCAGGCCTCTGGTGTGTCCTGCATCTGGCGCTCCAGGGTGCTGATGGCTGCGTTGATCGCCGCCAACTGGCGCTCCAGGCCATCGCGCCAGAACACCAGGGTCTGGTGCTTGCGCTGCTGATGGCGGCGGCGGCATTGGGCAGCACTGCCCTCATCGGAGCAACCAAAGAAGGGCGGAAACATGGAAAAATGTGGAACGTGGCCGCTGTTCTAGCGATCGGGCCACCGGCCATGCGTGGCGGTCCCGTATCGCTGGCGGCACCCTGTCGTTGGCGGCACCCCGTTGCTGCCGCAACCCTTAAAACATCCCGGCCACCCCGCTGGCCCCACCCCAAATCACTCCCAGGTTGAGAGCAGTTGGTCCCATAGGTCAGATGCGGCCGTTGATGCTCGCCCTGGTCGGCACCGTCATGGTCGCCCCCATCCCCGCCCAGGCCTATGTGGCCCTGATGGCCGGCCAGGCGGCCAAGCCGCTGCAGGGTCAGTTCAATGCGGTGCCGGTGCTGCATTCCAACCAACCCGAGGAGGTGCTGGGCCCCGGCATCCTGGTGAGCACCACCCCGGGCAGCGGCATCAGCACCGAAACCGGTGAAGCCCTGGAGAACGCCACTTACACCTTCAACGGTGAGTTTGGCCTGCACGTGCACCACAAGTACCACCCGCAGGACCGCAGCCGGATCGTTCGTCCCGGCGGCCGCCGCGGTGAGCTCACGCTGGCCACCATCCTGATCAATCCGGGGCCGACGCCGGTGCACCTGCGCTTCAGCGAGGGGGCGGTGCGCAACAGCTTTGAGGCCCCCTACCTGGCCACCAACCTGATGGGGGTGAAACCCCTGGGCCCTCGCCCCTGGAACACGGGCCCCGGCGATGCCACCGCCGTGCAGATGCTGCGTCAGCAATTGGACCGGCGCCTGGCCGATGAAATCACCATTCCTCCCTACAGCCGGATGGTGCTGTTCAGCACGGCGCTGCCGGCCAAGGGGATCGCCAACGGCCTGCTGAAGGGACGCAGCGACGGTCCCTTCCAGATGGCCGTGGTTGCGGCGGAAGACCCCGCCAATGACACCGACATCCTGGCGGTCTTGGACAGCGGCCGGCTGGCCCCTGGGCGCATCTACCTCAGCCGCGTCCACCAGATTCAATCCGGTGCGGTGTTTTCACGGGTGGCGGGGGTCGCCCTCGGGGACCGTTACGACGCCAGCGTCGACCACGACCTGGACACCAGCCCCCTGCACGTGCCGCTGACCAGCACCAACCGCCACCATTTCGGCACCGGTGAGGTGCAGGTGAATGCCCTGGCGTCCCGCATGGTGGATTCGTCGCTCAACAACGTCGGCACCTACGGGGTGCGCTTCAACGTCGACCTCCTGCTGCGGGGCAGCGGACCCTATGAGCTGGTGCTGAGCCATCCAGCCCCCAACGGACGCCACTTCACGGCGTTCCGGGGCTCGATCGGCATCCAGACCGATGACGGCTACCAGGAGGTGCACGTCGGCATGCGATCCGGCCAAAGTCTGCCGATCAGCAGCCTCAACCTCAAACCAGGTGTGGTCAACCGCGTTCGGGTGACCTTGGTGTACCCCGCGGACGCCACCCCAGGTCACTTGTTGAGCGTGGTGCCGCAGCAACAGTTGGCGCAGCTCAGGGAGCGGGAGCGTCTGTTGGCGGCCGCCCAGAGCCGTCCCGCCAAACCCACCCCAAGGCCTGTGGTGCCCAACCTGGCGGAACCCGAACCGCAAGTGGCGGCCGGTGTGATGGCACCGATTGAACTCCCAAGGCCCCAACCGCCCACGCGCCAGCTTGAACCTGCCGTGGTGATGGCTCCGGGATGGATGGCGGCCCCACCCGTGGTGCCCACGCCCTCGAGCCTTCCGGCCACGGTGGTGCCGCCGGTGCGCATGAGCCAGAGCTTGATGGAGCGCTACGAGCAGGCGGTGCAAGCCCAGCAGCGGTTCATCGAATCCCTGATGGGTCGATAGCCTCAGGGGGATTCACGGGCACAGCGTGGGGCAGCGGGAGACCGACAAACGTCGCATCACGCTGGAGCTCAGCGAGGAGCTGCTCGCCGCCATTGACGCCACCAAGGCGCAGCTGGGCTTCCGCAGCCGCGGCCCCGCGGTGGAACAGCTGCTCCGGGCGGTGCTCGAACCGTCGGAGGAGGAGGGTCAAGGCACCACGGATGCCGGTGGCTCCGAAGCGCCCCAGCAAACCCGCCTGGACATCGACGAGAGCCGCGCCATTGTTCTGATTCAGAGTGAACTTGTCTCACAGCGAGACGAGTCATTTGTCTCAGATGATCCCGCTGATTCCCTACTGTTTGGCTCTGGCGGGCGTGGGCGCCAGCGTTCTGGTTCGGGCATCCAATTGCCCGGTTTTGTGCGGCAGCAGGCCCGCGAAGTGAACCGCAGCCTTCGGGCCGAGCCCCGCCGAGATCCCAGCGACCAGGGGTTCGAGCTGCTAGGGGGTGCCCAACTGCAGGAGGCCCTGTCCGCCGTTCGCCAGCATTGGTGCGAGGTCTACGGCCAGCCCCCGTCCGATGCGGTGTCTGAGGCGGCCATGGTGTGGCTGGCCCGCGACATCTGGCCCCAGTGCGACCCCAGCGATGGACGCCCGTTCAGCTGGAATCTGGCGCAGCAGGTGGTGTGCTCCTTCTGCCCCAGCTGGCCAGAGGGCGAGGCTGATTTGGAGCGGATCGTGGTGGCTGCCGGCGTGCTGGAGGACCCCTTCAGTGGCAACAGCTTGAGCCTGCGGATCCCCAATCTGGTGACGCGGTTCGTGCAACGGCACCGCAGCCGCCAAAAGCGCACCACCTCCTTTGAAGCCATCGACCATTCGATGACGGTGCATGCGGCCCTGAAGTTGCTGCGGTTGTCGACGGTGGCGGACCGCCCCTATTCCCTTAAGGACATCCGCGAGGCCTATCGCGAACAGGCGCAGTGCCATCACCCTGACGCGGGCGGCTCCGCCGAAGCGATGCGGCGACTGAATGAGGCCTATCAGTTTTTAAAGGAGCGCTACCGTCGAGCCGCATAGCTGTCGCACCTGAGACACTGTTCAAGTCTTATGACTACACAGTAATGATATTGCTGCGAACTCAAACGGGGCAGCCTCGGACCCGGTCCAGGAAGAGGCGAGCGACCCAGTTCTTCTCAACAATCAAAAAACCATGATTTCTGGTTGTTCGCCTCCATGCGGTCAGACTCCAATTTGCAAATCCCTTCAAATCACGATTGGTTGAGCCCCAGGCCCCATTGCAGGGCCTCCGGATCATGTCCATCGGACTGAATGGTCTCTGGCCACAACGCCAGGCCAGGCAACAGAAGCCAATTGTCGCAGGCGTTTTAGAAGGCGCGTACCTGCTGTAGACACAGGTACGCAGAATTTTGGCCATAGCCCCTGCCTGGAACCATCAGCAACCCATGGGCTGGGTTTCCCTCCCCGGGGATGAGTCGCCACAATCTTATTGGTTGCAAAAAAATCAGAGCTTGGACTCGTGATGCGGGGCAATTGCGATAGGCGGTCAAATTATTAGGCGCCATGCGCAGCTAGCTCATGCGGCATTCAGCGTCTCCTTTGTATCTTGAATGAGACGAGATGTGCGTCTTAGATCGGGAACCATCTAATAGTTGAGAGCCATGGCTTGCACCATCAAAAAAGGGCCCTGGCGGGCCCTGATCCGATTCAGTTCATTCAGGCTGCCGCCCATCAGCAGGGGGTTTGCATTCCCTGGATCAGAAAGTCGAAATAGGGGGCGGCCACGCTGGCTTCATCACTGCCCAGCAGCACCAGGGCCGCTTCCTTCAGGCAGCGCATCGACTCGACCATGCCCGGCATGGGCACGCCCAGGCTGTTGTACATCTCGCGGGCACCCTCCAGACCAATTTTCTGGATCATCTCGGTGCTGCCCGCCAACACGCCGTAGGTGACGAGACGCAGGTACCAGCTGAAATCACGCAGGCACTGGGCCCGTTGTTTCTGGCCGTAGGCGTTGCCGCCCGGGGCCACGTACTCAGGGCGCCGGCCGAACAGTTGCCGGGCCGCCTCATCCACAATTTTCTTTTCGCTCTCGGTGAGCACCCGCACCACGGCCATGCGGCTGGGGCCCGTGGAGAGGAACTCCACCATGGAGCGCAGTTCTCCGCCGGTGGGGTAGCGGAGCTGATCGTCTGCTTGCAGGATCAGATCGCGGACAACGCTCATCGAAGCCACCTGTTGCCCGGCAACTCTATCGAGCCTTGGCACGGCACAGCCTTGACCCTGCCAGGTGTTTACGCACCGATAGGGTCGAAGCAGGTGCAGACGATGCCACGGTGGTGCAGACGGCTCCCAACTTGGGGCAACGCCTCGAGCTGAGCATCGAGGGCTGTGGCCATGACGGGCAGGGGGTGGGCCGTTGGCAGCAGCAGGTGGTGTTCATCCCCGGCGCCCTACCGGGCGAGCGGGTGGAGGTGCGGGTGCGCCGCGTGGCCAAACGCCACCTGGAGGCCGACCTGGTGGCCGTGCTCGAGGGCAGCCCCGACCGCCAACGCCCTCCGTGCATCCTGGCCAGCCACTGTGGTGGCTGCAGCCTGCAGCACTGTGGCGACGGCGCCCAGGCCCGTCTGAAACAACAACAGGTGCAGGAGGCCCTGCGGCGCCTTGGGGGACTCCATGTTGAACCGGCGCCCATCTGGACAGCACCGCAGGCACTGGGTTATCGCAACCGCGCCCTGATCCCCCTGGAGCGCAACGCCGACGGCAACATCCGGGCCGGCTACTACCGCCGTGGCAGCCACCGCATCGTGAACATGAACCGCTGCCCGGTGCTGGATCCCCGCATCGATCAACTGGTGGAGCCCATCAAGCACGACCTCAGCTGCACCGACTGGCCCGTGGATGTGAACCTCAGCGGTGGGGGCGGGCTGCGGCACCTGGCCCTGCGGGTGGGCCATCACACCGGTGAGCTGTTGATCACCCTCGTCAGCAGCCACGCCAACCTGCCGGGGCTCAGCGCATTGGCCCAGGCCTGGATGGCCCGCTGGCCGCAGGTGGTGGGGGTGGGCCTCAACCTGCAGCCGCGGGCCACCAATGTGGTGCTGGGTCCCACCACAGAGCTGGTGTTGGGGCGCCCCTGGTTGCAGGAGCACTTTGCGGGCATTGGCTTGCACATTGCCGCCGACACCTTTTTCCAGGTCAACACCCCCCAGGCGGAACGGCTGGTGCCCCTGCTGGTTAACTTTTTCGGCGCCGGCCAGGGCCCGCGCTTGCTGGATGCCTACTGCGGCATCGGCACCTTTGCCCTGCCCCTGGCGGCCGCCGGTGCCACCGTGCTGGGGCTGGAGCTGCACGGGCAGGCGGTGCAGCAGGCCCGCGCCAACGCCGACCGTGCCGGGCTAGGGGGAGTGGCCTTCGAGCAGGGGGATGTCGGCACCCTGCTCGAGGGGCACCTGGCGGGCGTCGATGGCCTGGTGCTGGACCCACCCCGCAAGGGCCTCAGCGAATCCGCCCTGGCGGCCATCTTGGCCGCACCGCCACCGGCCCTTGCCTACATCAGTTGCAACCCCGCCACCCTGGCCCGCGACCTGGGCGCCCTCTGTGCGACGGCGGACTACCGGGTGGAGCAGCTGCAACCGGTTGACTTTTTCCCCCAGACCAGCCATGTGGAGTGCGTGGCCCTGCTGCGCCGCACGCCGGCAACAGCCCGCGACTAGGCCCTCAGCTCAGCCCCGAACTGCTTCTCGAGGGCGGTGCGGATCGCCTGGTGCGCCGCATCCACCTCCGCATCGGTGAGCGTGCGCTTGGGGTCGCGGTAGCGCAGCCGGAAGGCCTGGCTGCAACGGCCGGCGGCCACCTGCTCGCCTTCGTAGCGATCCACCACCAGCGCCTGCTCCAGCAGGGGCTTGCCCGCCTTGCGAATCGCTTGCAACACCAAGGCGCTGGCGGTGCTGCTGGGCACCACCACGGCCAGGTCCCGTTCGGAGGCGGGCACCGTGGCATAGGGGCTGAAGGCCGGTTGCCAGCGGTTGGCACGGGTGGCGGCGGCCAGCAGGGGCTCCAGGGCCAGCTGGAACCCATAGCTGGCGGACGGCAGATCCAGACGCTCGCAGAGCTCCGGATGCAGTTGGCCAAACCAACCACCCGGTCGCCCCTCCACCACCAGCTGGGCGGCCCGGCCAGGGTGCAACACCGGTTCATCGGCCAGGCGACGGTCTTCGATTGGCACCTGCATGCCCTCCAGCACCCGTTGGAGCAGGCCGCGGGCCTGGAAGTAATCCAGGGGCAATGCCTTGCCACCACTGCTCCACAGCTCCGCCTGCCGCGCCCCGCAGATCACCCCCGCCAGTTGGGCCGTTTGCCGATTCCCTTGCGCCGCCGCATCGAACACATGGCCGATCTCAAAGGCCCAGAAGCCCTCACGGCCGGCCTGCAGGTTGCGCTGGGCCGCCGCCAGGAGCTCGTCCAGCAGGCTGTCGCGCAGGTGGCTGTAATCCGCCAGCAACGGATTGGCCAACGGCAACCGCCGGTTGGGGTCGGCCCCGGGGCGGTCGGTGCTGGCCGGGCCCAGGGAGAGGGCACAGGTTTCCTGCAGACCTGCGGCCACCAGGGCACGCCGCAGCCGACGCTCCGCCTGCTGCAGAGCCGTGAGGCCACCGGGACACAGGGGATCGGGCAAGTGACTGGCAAAGCGGTCGTAGCCCACCAATCGGGCCACCTCCTCAATCAGATCCACCTCCCGTTGCAGATCCATGGCGCGGGAGGGCGGCACCAACACCCCCCACCCGTCCTCGTCGTCCTGCAACTGGCAGCCCAGGGCCCGCAGGATCTGTTCGATGTCGCAATCGGCGAGGTCGGCCTCAAGGCCATCGGCATCCAGCACGGGGCCCAGCAGGTTGTGCAGGGCATCACGGCGTAGGGCAATCGGTGCCTTGGGCTGCGACGGCCGCTGGTGCAGCCATCGCCCCTCAACCGTGGCCCCGCAGATCTCCTGGAACAGCTGCACCGCCCGGTCGGCGGCCAGGAGGGTGACCTCCATGGGCAAGCCCTTTTCAAAGCGGCTGCTGGCGTCGGTGCGCAGGCCAACGCTCCTGGCGCTGCGGCGCACGGTCTGGGGGGCAAACAGGGCGGCCTCCAGCCAGATGCGCTGGGTGCCCTCCTGCACACAGCTGTTGTCGCCTCCGATCACACCCGCCAGGGCAACAGCATGGGGGCCATAACCCACCACCCAGGCGTCCTCGCCGAGCTGCAACTCGCTGCCATCGAGGGCGGTGAAGGCTTCGTTGTTGTGGCCGGGCCGCAGATCCAGCAACCCAGGATCAAGCCGGCCTCCGTTGAGTGCCGCCAACCGATCCGCATCGAAGGCGTGCAAGGGCTGACCCAGCTCCAACATCACCAGGTTGGTGATGTCCACCACGGCATTGATCGGGCGCAGGCCGGCGCGCTGCAAGCGCCGCTGCAACCAGGCCGGTGAGGGCTGCGCGCTCACGCCGCTCAGGGCGGTAACGCTGAACAGGCCCCCCTGCTCGATGCGAGCGGCCACATCCGGCGCCACGGGCAGGGGTTCAGCCGCCAGGGAGGGTGCTGCGGCCGGCAGCGTGAGTGCGGCTCCGCTGAGGGCGGACACCTCCCTGGCGATGCCCTGCATCGAGAGCCCATCGGGGCGGTTGGCGGTGATCGCCAGCTCGAGGATCTGGTCGTCCAGTCCGAACAAGGGCCCCACCGGGGATCCGAGGGCGGGAATCTGCTCCAGGGCCTCATCCAGCACCACGATGCCGTCGGAGCTGTCGGTAAGGCCCAGTTCCGCCAGGGAGCAGATCATGCCGCTGCTGGCCACCCCCCGCAGTTCCGCCGGTTTGATGGTGAGATCCACGGCCGGCAGGTATGCCCCCACCGTGGCCACCGCCACGTGGATGCCCGCCCGCACGTTGGCGGCGCCGCAGACGATCTGCAGCGGCTCGGCGGCGCCGGTGCTCACCCGGCACACGCTCAATTTGTCGGCGTTGGGATGGGGCTCGCGGCCCTCGACGAAACCCACCACCACACCGGCGGCACGGGCCTCAAGGTTGTCTATCTCCTCCACTTCGAAGCCGGCCACGGAGAGGCGTTCCGCCAACTCCTCCACCGGCAGCGCACAGGCCACCAGCTCCCGCAGCCATTGGAGCGAGACCCGCATCGCCAATCCATCACAGTGGGGTCGACTCTAAGGATCAGCGCTGGCTGTGCCCGGCAGGCGACCAGGTATGGTTGATGGCTGTCAACATGCTTCGCTCAAGCGGCGCAACGTCCTTTATGGCTAAGAACAAGGGCGTCCGGATCGTGATCACCCTCGAGTGCACGGAATGCCGGTCCAACCCCGCCAAGCGGTCCCCTGGTGTGTCCCGTTACACCACCCAGAAGAACCGCCGCAACACCACTGAACGGATTGAACTCAAGAAGTTCTGCCCCCACTGCAACAGCTCGACTGTCCACAAAGAGATCAAGTGATCTCAGCGGATTGATCGCTGCCCGCCTCACCAATTCCTCCGTTCAGCCATGGCCAGTTCCTTTTTTAAAAAGCGTTTGTCGCCGATCAAACCCGGCGACCCGATCGACTACAAGGATGTCGATCTGCTCAAGAAATTCATCACCGAGCGCGGCAAAATCCTGCCCCGCCGCCTGACGGGCCTCACCGCCAAGCAGCAACGCGACCTCACCAACGCCGTGAAGCGTGCCCGCATCGTGGCTCTGCTGCCCTTCGTGAATCCCGAGGGCTGAGTTTCTGGCCTCCCCGGAGCTCCGTAGCGGCGACCTGGTCGGCCTGCTGGAGCCCCGAGGGGCCCAGCTCGCGCTGATCACCGAGCTTCAGGGCAGCAAAGCCCGCTTGCTGCTCGGGTTTGAGGCCAAGCCGCAGGTGGTGCCCCAGCGCCTGCTGGAGCGCCTCAGTCCGCTGCCCCCAGGCGATGGGCCGGCGAGCAGCCTTAAGGCATCTCCCTGGGGGCTGACCCCGGAGCGCCTGCTGGCGGCACGGCCCACAGCCCGCGCCCTCGGGGCCGCCTGGCTGTTGCTGTTGGAGGCGCCGCAGCCCATGGGGCTGGACGCCTTCGCCGACCTGGTCTGTGGAGCCACGGAACCCCAGCATCTGGCCGCCTGCTGGTTGACCCTGGTGGGCCCCCAGCCCTGGTTTCGCTGGCGCCAGGGCCAGGTGAGCCCCAGGGCCCTGGACGACCTGCGGGCCCTGCGCCGCGACCGACGCCGCTCGCGGCTGCAGGCGCAGCGTGAGCAGCGTTGGCTGGATCTGCTCCAGGCGCGCCAGCCCGTGGAGCTGGAGGCCCTGGCACCCGACGATCGCCAACGGCTGGAGCAATTGCGCCAGCTCGCGGCGGGCTCCCTGGCGGAGCCCGCCCTGGTGACCGGCTTGGAGCCCGGCTTGCGCGCCAGCCTCACCACGCTGCACCTGGGCGCGGAGGGCGGCGTTAACCGCGGCCAGCTGCGGCATCTGCTGGTGGATCTGCGGCAGTGGGATCCCCACCAGCTGGCTTCCCTGGCGGGCAGCCCCTGGTCCAGCGGCTTCTCAGACGAGCTGCAACGGGAGGCAGAGCGCTTGGTGGCCCTGAGCGCCGAGCCACGGCCTGGGGATGACGACCGTGTCGACCTCACGGCCCAACGCTGCGTGACCATCGATGACGACGGCACCCGCGACATCGACGATGGCCTGGCCCTCGAGCCCCGTGCGGATGGTGGCTGGCGCCTGTGGATTCACGTGGCCGATCCGAGCCGCTTGGTGGCTCCGGACTCGCCCCTGGACCTGGAGGCCCGCCGGCGGGGCAGCAGCCTCTACCTGGCCCGCGGCATCCTGCCGATGTTTCCGGAGCCGCTCTCCACGGGGCCCCTCAGCCTGCGGGCCGGCGTGCGCTGTGCCGCCTGGAGCACCTGGGTGGAGCTCGATGGGCAGGGCGCCATCAGCGCCTGCGGGCTGGAGCGCAGCTGGGTTCAGCCCACCTACCGCCTCAGCTACGCCGATGCCGACGACCTGATCGACCTGGCCCCGCCGCAGGAGGCCGACCTGGTCACCCTGGAGCAGCTGCTGCAGTCGCGGCGCCGCTGGCGGATCCGCCAAGGCGCCCTGCAGTTCGACCTGCCGGAGGGGCGCATCCGCTGCCGTGATGGGGCCCCCTGCCTCGAGATCACCGAGCCCGGCCCCGCCCGGGCCATGGTGGCCGAAGCGATGGTGCTGGCAGGCGCGGCGGCGGCCCAGCTGGCCATGGAGCACGGGGTGGCCCTCCCCTTCCGCAGCCAGTTGCCGGCGGACCTGCCACCCAAGTCGGAATTGGAGGCCCTCGAGGATGGTGCCGTGCGATTCGCCGCCATCAAGCGCTGCCTGAGCCGCGGCTTGATGGGCACCAGCCCCGCCCCGCATTTCAGCCTCGGGCTGGCGGCCTATGTGCAGGCCACCTCCCCGATCCGGCGCTATGGCGATCTGCTGGTGCAGCGCCAGTTGGGGGCCTGGAGGCGGGGCGAGCCCCCCCTCGATGCCGACGCATTGCAGCCGCTGCTGGAGCAGGTGGATGCGGCCGTGCGCGAGGGGGTGGCCATCAGCCGCGAGGACAGCCGTCACTGGCAGCAGGTGTGGTTTGAGGCCCACCGCAACGGCCAGTGGCGGGCGCAATTTCTGCGCTGGCTGCGGCCCCAGGACCGCCTGGGGTTGGTGCGGGTGGAGGAGCTGGCCATGGATCTGGCGGCCGAATGCCCGCCCCGCATGGATCCGGGCACCCGGTTGTTGCTGCGGGTGCAGCAGGTGGATCCGCTGCGGGATCAACTGCGCCTGGTGGCTTCAGCCAGCTAAGCGTGACACCCGCAGCCAGGGGCCGGCGCTGTTGCGGCAACCGATCAGGGCCGCGTCGGTGGGTCCATCCAGCCGGTTGAGCCAGCCGTTGAGGCTCGGTTCCAGCGTGATCAAGGGCCAGCGCTCACCGGAGGCCAGCTCCAGGCTGAAGCTCCCCTGGCCGTCGGGGATCACCGTGCCCTGCCATGGGCGTTCATGGGGCTCCGCTGGCACCGAGGCACCGCTGTCGGCGGGCGACGCTGCCCCACCCCAGCTGCCGTCGAAGCCCAGCCGTGAAGGATCGTCGAGCACCGCCCGCTGGCGTGCCTGCCAGGCGGGGTGGTGCCAGGGGGTGTCCCAGAGGGGCACCACCGCCGCCGGAGCGATGGGATCGCTGAGCAGGAGTTCCTGCAGATCGCGCACCGGCAACTGGGCCGGCGGCACGGCGCGCCCCAGGGCCAGGGCCGCCGCCGCACCGGCCGCCTGGCCGATGTTGAAAATCAGCGGTTGCAGGCGGGTGGCCCCATTGGCCATGTGGCTGGTGCTGAATCCCTTGTCCGCCGCCAGCAGGTTGTCGATGTCGGCGCTCAGCAAGGCGCCGTAGGGAATGCAAAAGGGGGTACCGGTCCAGCGCCCTCCCCAACGGCAGCTTTTGGGGGCCAGGGGCCAATCGGGCCCGGGGTAGTGGTGGTCGTTGGCGTAATTGCCCACGGCCACCGAGCTGATGGCCCCGGCCCCATCGGTGGGCACTGGGGCCGTGGCCTGGCCGGACGCCGTGGGCAGCAGCTGCAGCTCCGTGACCACCTCCAGACCCACCAGGCGCCGGCCCTCGCGCCAGTAGGGCATCAGGGCGAGTGGCGAGGCACCGGTGAGGGCCGACGGATCGTCGCTGCCCCCCGGGAAACAGCGGCCCGGCTGCAACCAACCGCCGGAGGCCTGCTGCAGGGCCTCCAGAAACGCCAGGCTGTGGAGCTGCATCTGCTGTTCCACGGCCCCGCGGATGGCGGGATCGGGATCGAACAGTTGGGGCAATTGGTGGTGCCAATCGTTGCCGTGCAAGGGCCAATTGAGCATCACCAGGCCCTCCGGCAGGCGGCCGTAGGTGACCGTGCGTTCCAGGCCAAAGGCGTCGCTGGCGCCGGCAAATGGGGCCGGCAGGGGGGCAGTGGCAAACGGGCTGGGCGGGTCCCCATGCAGAAGCCCCATCGCCACCCAGGTGGGGGACTGCACGGGCTGGCGGTGGAAGAAGGGGTCCAGATCCAGATCCCGCTGGGGGGGAGCGCTGGGCTCTTGCCAGCATTCGCGCGCTTCCCACCCAAACCGGTGTGGGGCCTCGGCCAGGGGGAAGGTGTCCCCCAGGTCGCTGCCGTCGATCAGCATCTCCAGCTCGATGCGCACCGCTGCACCACCCCGCAACACCCGCAGGGCGGCAATGCGCTTGCCACGGCGCTCCACCGCCTGCAACTGCACCGATGGCCACCATTGCAGGCGGGCCTCCTGGCTGCACCAGCGGCGCAGGATGGCTTCAGCGGTGGCGGGGCGGTAGCCAAAGCAGCTGACCCAGTTGTGGTCGAGACCACTGGGCTCCTGCCGCTCCAGCTCCCTGAGGAAGGCACCCCATAGCCCCGTTTGCCAGGGGGTCAATTCATTGCCATCGGGGCAGCACACCCCGGCGGCGCTCACCATGCCCCCCAGCCAGGGCCCGGGCGTGAGCAGCAGGGTTTCAGCCCCAGAACGAGCGGCCTGCAGGGCGGCCGCCACGGCGCCGGTGCCACCACCCCAGACCACGAGGGGGGCGGTCATGGCTTCCAGGGGCATCGCAGCAGCGTCGCGCCCGCCAAGGCTGGCAGCTCAGGGACCGGGCGGGAAGGGCTGCGTAAGATCCGGCCGATGACCTACACCCTCACCACCCCGCTCTACTACGTCAACGACAAGCCGCATCTGGGCAGTGCTTACACCACCCTGGCCTGCGACGCGTTGGCGCGGTTTCAACGGTTGATCGGGGAGCCGGTGCTGTTCATCACCGGCTGCGATGAGCATGGTCAGAAAATTCAACGCACCGCTGAAGCGGCGGGCCTCAGCCCCCAGGCCCATTGCGATGCCGTCAGCGCCCAATACCGCGAGCTCTGGCAGCGCTGGCAGATCAGCAACGACCGCCTGATCCGCACCACCGACCCACGGCACCGCCGCATCGTGGAGCAGTTCTTTGCCCGGGTGGAAGCCAACGGCGACATCGTGGAGGGCCGCCAACAGGGTTGGTACTGCGTGGCCTGCGAGGAGTTCAAGGACGAGCCCGCCACCGCCGCGGCACCGCAGTGCCCCATCCACCAACGGCCCTTGGAGTGGCGCGACGAGCTCAACCTGTTTTTCCGCCTCTCGCGCTACCAGGAGTCGATCGAAGCCCTGATCGCCCAGCCGGGATTCATCCAGCCGGTGAGCCGCCGCAATGAGGTGGAGAACTTCGTGCGCCAGGGCCTGCGTGATTTCTCGATTTCCCGTGTGAATCTCCCCTGGGGGATTCCCGTTCCCGGCCACGACGGCCACACCTTTTACGTGTGGTTTGACGCCCTGCTGGGCTACATCACAGCCCTGTTGGAGGAGGGGGATGCCCCCGACCTGGATCTGGCGGTGGCGCGGGGCTGGCCCGCCGCGGTGCATGTGATCGGCAAGGACATCCTGCGCTTCCATGCGGTGTATTGGCCGGCGATGTTGCTCTCCGCCGGGCTGCCGCTACCGCGCCAGGTGTTTGGCCATGGCTTCCTCACCCGGGAGGGCCAGAAGATGGGCAAATCCCTCGGCAACGTGTTGGATCCAGCCCTCCTGCTGGAGCGGTGCGGCCGTGATGCGGTGCGGTGGTACCTGCTGCGCGACATCCCCTTTGGTGAGGACGGTGACTTCCAGCAGCAGCGCTTCATCGATCTGGTGAACAACGACCTGGCCAACACGATCGGCAACCTGCTCAACCGCACCAGTTCGATGGCACGCCGCTGGTTTGCCGGCGCGGTGCCACCGGCGGGGGACGGGGCCCGCGACGATCACCCCCTGGCCGCAGCAGCCCACCAGGCCCGTACCACCACCATGGCGGCCCTGGCACAGCTGGATTTCCGCAGCGCGGCGGAAGCGGCCCTGCAGCTGGCGATCAGCGCCAACGGGTACCTCAATGACCAGGCCCCCTGGAGCCGCATGAAACAGGAGGGCCATGAAGCGCAGGTGGCCGCAGATCTGTATGCGGTGCTCGAGGCGGCGCGACTCGTGGCGCTGCTGCTGGCACCGCTGCTGCCCGACCTTTCAGCCCGCATGCTCGAACAGCTGGCGGAGCCGGCGGCCGAGTCGAGCCGTCCCGGGGCGACTGGCCGCAACGGTTGCGCTGGGGTGGGCTGCGGGCGGGGGCTGCCCTGCCGGAGCCAAGCCCGGTGATGGCCCGTCTGGAGCTTGACGAGCCCCTGTGACCCGCATCCATCGCCTTTACGCCGTGGGCCTCAGTGCCGTGGCCGCCGGCCTGGTGGGCTGCACCACGGCCCCCAAGGCACCGCCACCGGAGGAGCCGTTTGTGTTTCGGGCACTGGATCTGCGGCAGCGCGACGCCCTGGGGGCCCCCGCCTGGGACCTGATCAGCCCGGAGGCCCGCTACGACATCGTTCGCCAGTTGGCCCAGGCCCGCCAGCCCCGCGGCACGATTTACAAGCAGGGGAAAGCCCACATCACCATCCGCGCCCGCAGCGGCACCGTGATCGGCGATGGCCAAGCCATCCAGTTGGAGGGGGATGTGCAGATCACCCTGCTGGGGGCCAACCCCGTGCGCATCACAGGCGACCAGGTGCGTTGGATCCCCAGCCAGGACCTGATGGTGATCGACCGCCGCCCCGCGGCCATCGATCGGCGCACCCGCATCGAGGCGGCCCTGGCCCGCTACCGCATCAAGGCTGATCAGCTCGAATTGCGCGGCACCCCGGTGCTCGAGCACTGGCAGCAGGGGGGCGCGCAGACGACCCCGCTGCGCGTTCAAACCCCCTGGCTCAACTGGAGGCCCGAGCAGGGCGACCTGGTGGCCCGTGAGCTGGTGCGTGGGGTGCGCCGCGAGGGCAATGGCCAGCTGGAGCTGCGGGCCCAGGGCCTGCAGGGCAACATTCGCCGCGGTTTCGTCGACCTTCAAGCCCCGGTGCAGGTGCGCGATCCCCAACGCCAGGGATGGCTCAATGCCTCCACCACCCGTTGGTTGATCAACGATCAGCAACTCAGCAGCGATCAGCCCGTCCAGGGGGGCTTCAAGGCGTTGCGCGGCCAGGGCCGACGCTGGCGCGTCAACCTGGCCAACAGCACGGTGGCCCTCGACGGGGGCTGCCGCATCGAGCAGCCCGGCGAGCGTCTCAGCGCCCGCCAATGCCTCTGGAACTGGCCCACGGGACGTTTCCAGGCCGCCGGGGATGTGGAGTTGCGGCGCTCCAGCTACAGCCAACGCACCCGGGCGGGCCTGCTGCTGGGTCGCATCGGTGCCGATGGGGTGGCGGTGTTCACGGCGCCGGGGGCCCGGGTTCAGTCCCGGTTCACGATTCCCCCCCAGCGGCCTGGGGGTGGGGCAGCGCGCCGATCGGCTCCAGTGCAGTTCTGAGCTTCCGGGCCCAGCCCTCCAACCAGGCCTCATCGCTGCGGCTGAAGCAACGGGGTGACCACCCCGCCAGCAGCAGCACCCCGTCTGCCCCCAGCGGCTGAACAATCACCGCGGGCACCCCCTCCGGCAGACCCCGGAACTCATCCCGGCCTGGGTAGAGGGTCAGGTTCACCAGACCAATGGCCGCCGCGGTGCTGCAGGCACGGCGGCAGATGGCGCCAGGGGTGAAGACCGTGCCGTCGGCTGCGAGCACCCCCCGCCGCAACAGCGTGCGTCCGCGCCAATGCAACAGCACGGAGGCCGCCGGTGTGGCAGTGAGCAGCATCTGGCTGCCCCAGGCGAGCTCCTGACGCAGGTCGTCGGGCAGCTCACCATTGAGCTCCAACCCCTGCTCACCCTCCAGTGCGACCCGGCCCGGGGCTTCCGGCATGGCGCGGGTCCAGAGGATCGCCACGAGCATTAGCCCCACCGCCAACAGACTGGCCAACACCGCCGCGCGCTCCAGGGCTGGGCTCAGCTCCGGCGCGGTCAGTTGGTTGGTGATGCTCAACGCCAGACCCAGCACACCTGCGGCCAGGGTGAGGCGGGCGGCCGTGCCCATGGACCTATCCAGGCAGCTGTGCTCACGTTGTCACAGCCACACAGGGGCTCGCGCCCCCTGGCAAATCCGGTGAAATGTCCCAGTCGGGCTCAATCGGTTGTCCATGGCCACCAGCTCGGGGCTCCCCCAGCGGCTGCAGATCAGCACCCCTGCCGAAGCCTTCGCCGCCATTGCCCTGGCGGCGGTCGGCTGTGACGGTGAACTCTCGGCGGCGGAAGCCCGCGGCCTGCGTCAATTGCTGGAGTTCCGCACCCCCTTCCGCAGCCTTGATGCGGCGGCCATGGGCGCCCTGCTCGATCAGCTGTTGGCGATCCTTCGCCAGGATGGCTGGCCCGCCCTGGTGGAGCAGGCGGTGCCCCTGCTCTCGCCGGATCAACGCCAGACCGCCCTGGCGGTGGCCGTGCAGCTCACCCTCGTGGATGAGTTGAGTTGCAGCGATGAGCGGCGATTCCTGCGTCAGCTGGCGGAGCGGCTCGAGGTGTCAGCGGAGCGCCTGGCCGCCATCGAAGAGGTGATCGGCCTGCTCCACCGCGACAGCCTGGCGGACTAACGGCAGACTGGGGCAACTGCACGCCTGGATTCCGTGGGGCACCGCCTTCGCCGTCCGTTCTCAGCACTGCTGCTGGCTGCCGTGCTGCTGGTGGGATCGATGGTGTTGGCCCCGGCCGCCTGGGCCACCGGCCTTGCCGACTTCACCAATCAGCCCCCCGCCAGCCACGTGGTCGACACGGCCGACCTGCTCAGCCGCGCCGCCAACACCGAACTCGACAAGCGCCTCGAGGCTTTCGGCGGATCGGACCTCGATGCCCGCCTGGTGACCCTGCGACGTCTGGATTACGGCCTCAGCCTCGACGGCCTCGGCCAGGGATTGCTGCAACGCTGGTCAACCCCAGGCGGACCCGACCAGCTGCTGCTGTTGATCGAATCCCAGAACAACAGTGCCGCCGTGGTGGCCTCCGAGGGGCTGGCGCAGCGCCTGCCCGCAGACGTGCTGTCGAGCACCGCCATCAGCACCATGGGCCTGCCGTTGCGGGAAGGGGCCCGCTACCGCCAGGCCAGCCTGGATGCCCTCGATCGGCTGGGGGCGGTGCTGCAGGGTGAAGCCGATCCGGGGCCTCCCCAGCTGCAGGAGCGTCTGCCGATCGAAACCAACATCCCCACCCGCGAGGAAACCGCCTCAAGCAATGCGTTGCTGTGGGTGGTCGTTCTGCTGGTGGTTGGCACACTGGTGCCGATGATCACCTGGTGGGTTTTCTCCCGCTGAGGCCATCGCACACAAGCAGCCATGGGGTTGACGGATTGGATGGGGGCCTTCGATCGCGCCAGCGCCAGCGACCTCAGCGTGAATCTGGAGCGGGCCTATGAGGCCGCCCTGCTGATTCAGAGCCTGGAGCTGGAGTACTACAACGACCGTCCGGTTCGCCCGGAATTGGAGCTGAGCATCCCCCGCCAGGCCCAGGCGCAGATGCTGCGTCGCTTCCGGGCGGCCCTGGAGCTCTGCCAGGGCACCCTCTCCGGCATCGAGGCCCGCCGTGCCGAGCTCGACAGCCAGGAGCTGCGGCAGCTGCAGTTGATCGAAACCGTGCTGTCTCGCTATGGGCGCCGCAGCACCCTGCCCTCAATTTCCCGCTCTCCGGAGCTGCTGCCCCGCAGCCTGCTGGGGGTGGTGGATGGGGTGCGGCGCCAGCTCGACCCCGAGGCGGAAACGTTCGTTGTGGAGGGATTCCGCCGCCGCCGGGATTCCACCCTGGTGTCGCTGCGGATCCTGCTGCTGCTCATCCTCGTGCCGTTGATCGTGCAGCAGCTGAGCCGTTCGGTGATCATTTCGCCGCTGCTTGACCGCTACGCCCCCGACATTCCCTTCATCAGCTACACCAAGCCCCATCTCCAAGAAAAGGCGATCGGCAAATTGCGGCTGTACCAGCAGGAGCTCGAATTTGAAGCCCTGCTCGACGGCCGTGAACCCCCCAGCCGCGACGAGGTCCGCAGTGCCCTCGCCGCCCGGGCCGATGCGCTCAAGGAGGAGGCGGATTCTGAGGGGCTGGAGGCCACCAAGAACGTTCTCGCCGATGTAGCGGCCCTGCTGGGCTTTGCGCTGGTGTGCGTCTTCGGGCAGCGCGACCTGCAGGTGCTGCGCGGTTTTATGGATGAGGTGGTCTACGGCCTCAGCGACAGCGCCAAGGCCTTCACAATCATCCTGTTCACCGATGTGTTCGTGGGCTTCCACAGCCCCGAGGGCTGGACGGTGTTAATCGACGGCATCGCCCACCACCTGGGGCTGCCGGCCGAGGAGAACTTCATCATGTTGTTCATCGCCACCTTCCCGGTGGTGCTGGCCACGATCTTCAAGTACTGGATCTTCCGCTACCTCAACCGGGTTTCCCCATCGGCGGTGGCGACCCTGCGCAACATGAATGGTGGGGGTTGAGGGCAGCGCCAGCCGGCTGGTGATGGTGTGCGGCCCCAGCCGCGGCGGCAAAAGCCGTTGGGCCGAACACCTGGCCCATCAGGATGGCCGCCCCGTGCTTTACCTCGCCACCGGCAGCCCCGGTGACGGGGGCTCCGACCTCGCATGGCAGCGGCGGGTGGAGGCCCATCGCCTGCGGCGTCCTGGTGCCTGGACCTGCCAGGAAACGGGGCCCGATCTGCAGGGGGCCCTGGACGCCCGTCTCCACAGCGAGCACCCCCAGGCGGACCATCTGCTGCTGGTGGATTCCCTTGGCAGCTGGCTGGCCTGGCACCTGGACGACAGCGACAGCCATTGGCGGCAACGCTGCGACCGGTTGCTGACCACCCTGCTGCAGCCCGGCCCCCCGGTGGTGCTGGTGGTGGAGGAAACCGGTTGGGGCGTGGTGCCCCCCACCGCCATCGGTGGCCTGTTCCGGGATCGCCTCGGGGCCCTGCAGCAACAGCTGATGCGCCACGCCGCTGTGGCCTGGTTGGTGGTGGGGGGCAGGGCCCTCGACCTGTTGCAGATCAGCCAACCGGTGCCGGAGCCCTGAGATGCCGCGCGTGGTGCTCTACCAGCCCGAAATTCCCCCCAACACGGGCAACGTGGCCCGCAGCTGCGCGGCCACCTGCTCCGAGTTGCATTTGGTGGAGCCGCTTGGGTTTGAGCTCAGCGATCGCACCGTGCGCCGGGCCGGCCTTGACTACTGGCCCTGGGTTGACCTGCACCGCCACGGTGATTGGGGGGCCTTCCGGACGCTGCAACGGGCCCGGGGTGGACGCTTGCTGGCCCTTAGCCGCCATGCCAGCCAGCCCTACACAGCGATCGCCTACCGCGACGACGACTGGCTCTTGTTTGGCCGGGAAACCTGCGGATTGCCCGAGGAGGTGCTCGCGGTCGCCGATGCCCGCCTCACCATTCCCATGCCGGGCGGGGTGGACCAGGGCGGTGGGGTGCGCAGCCTCAACCTGGCCACGGCCGCCGGCGTGGTGCTGTTTGAGGCCCTGCGGCAACGTCAGGCCGGGTAACACGGCCTTTTTTCCTTTGGTCACACAAAAGAGTGACCACGGTGACTTGCCTGGTGGTGTTCAGCCCGTTACTCTGCCGGCGACACGGGGATGTTGGCTTCTCCACCGTGTTTTGACCTTTGGCCAAATTGCATGAAGCCGTATCAATTTGGACTGACCACCCTTGCCAGCACTGCGGCCCTTGCGGTCGCCGGCACGGCGGTCATTCCGACATTGGCGGAGAACAGGGCCGAGACTCGCAGTGCTCTGGCGGGCGAATCCGGCTCCGGCGTTGCGCTCCATGCCGGCGTCGGCGCAGCTTGGATTGCGGCCCTACCCAGTGGTGACCGCCTCTGGGTCAAGGTGCGTCAAACCATCAGCCTCGAGGAACTGGCCACCCAGCTCGCCCAAGATGAGAGCAAGCTGGCGCGGCTCAACGACGTTGACGAAGACCACCGCTTCAGCAGCGGCGACTGGCTGGTGCTTCCGAGCCAATCGATCAAGCAGGCCAAGCAGCTCGAGGGAATCGACACCAGCGAGCTGCGCCGCACGCCTCCCCTCTCCGCCCCCCCGGAACCGCAGGATCCGGCTCGGGTGCGGCTTGGCGACAGCCTGCTCAAGATCGCCCAGCGCTACAACCTGAGCATTAGCGAACTCCTACGGCTCAACCCAGGCCTCAGGGCCGCACGCCTGGTGGCTGGCACCCAGATCCGGCTGGCCCAGTCGTCACCTGGCCGCAGCCGCATGCTGTTGGGGCTCAAACCGGTGGGCTCCGGGGGGCTGAGTTGGCCCGATAGCCCCGATTTCGGAGGCGGTGAGAGCAACGGCAGCGCTCCGTTCGCCGACACCGGTTGGATCTGGCCCACCCAGGGGGTGTTCTCCTCCGGTTACGGCTGGCGTTGGGGACGGATGCACAAGGGCATCGACATCGCCAACAACGTGGGCACCCCCATCCTGGCGGCCCGCGCCGGCGAGGTGACCAGCGCCGGTTGGAACGACGGTGGCTACGGCTACCTGGTGGAGGTGCGGCACGCCGACGGCTCCCTGAGCCGCTATGCCCACAACAGCCGCATCCTCGTGCGGCCCGGCGACCAGGTGAACCAGGGCAGCGTGATCTCGCTGATGGGTAGCACCGGCCGCAGCACCGGGCCCCACCTCCACTTCGAGATCCTGCCCCCGGGGCGCGGCGCGATGAATCCGCTTCAATTTCTGCCTCCCCGCGCCTGAGCGCCCTGCCCAGGGTCCAACGGCGAAACCCTTGGCCGCCACAGGCGGTCCTCTACACTGCTCTCACCGCGGCTCGGTAGCTCAGCTGGTTAGAGCGTGGGATTCATAACCCCAAGGTCGGGAGTTCAAGTCTCCCCCGAGCCATCCTGTGTCCGCCTGGCCGGACCCGTTGCCCTGCCTCCGCAGGGCTTTTTTGTGGGGCGAACCGCCGGAGCTCCGCACGGGCTCAGTGGGCCTCAGTGGGCCTCAAAGGCGTCGGTGATCACCGGCACCAACACGATCGGATCAAAGCTGGACTCGACCGCTGCTGGAGCGCTGCTGGCCGCAGGGCTGGCCGAGGCGTTGGTGATGGCACTGCGGTTGGAGGATCCGCGCCGCCGACCCCCCGGAGCGTCGCCACTCCGGGAACCGCCACCGCTGCGGCGGCCTGAGGGTTCGGGTCGGCTGCCGGGCAGGGGACGCTGCAGCGGCTGTTCCTTCAGCTCACTGCGCACCTGGTTGAGCAGGCGAAAGTGGCTCGTGAGGTTGTATTTGCGCAGCAGGGACGGATCCCAAGCCATGGGGGCTGTGTTGTGGTCCGGTCAGCCTATGGCGACCGCCGACCAAGGAAGCGTGATAAGTTGTTGCAGTGCTTAATGGAAGTCGGATCGAGTACGCCTTATTGACTCGAGTACGCCTAATCGACGGGACGCCCACGGGTTACCGCCAGAGCAGGTCGTTCGCCCTTCCAGGCCACCTGATTCCCCCTCATCTGTGACCATGTCCAGACTCGTCGGACTGCAAGCTCCTGATTTCACCGCCACCGCCGTGGTGGACCAGGAATTCAAGGAGGTGACCCTCTCCTCCTACCGCGGCAAGTACGTGGTGCTGTTCTTCTATCCGCTGGATTTCACCTTCGTGTGCCCCACGGAGATCACCGCCTTCTCCGACCGCTACAGCGAGTTTTCCAGCCGCAA
>RHBP01000051.1 GCA_010030955.1 Synechococcaceae bacterium WBB_10_009
AGGGCGGCCAGCTGCTCCTGCAGCTGCCGCAGCCGCTTGCGCTCCGCCAGCACCACCACCACGCTGCTACCCACGATCACCCGGCACGGGCCCCGATTCTCCCTGCTGGCGGTCTGGGGCGGTGGCCGGCGGGCCGCCCGCAGGCCCCTCACTACACTTCACCTCCGGCCGCCCCCACCCGCCGGGTCATGACAAAGGTTCTGGTTTCCGATCCCATCGATCAAACAGGGATCGACATCCTGTCCCAGGTGGCCCAGGTGGATGTGCGCACGGGCCTGCCGCCGGAGCAGCTCAAGCAGATCATTGGCGACTACGACGGCCTGATGATCCGCTCGGGCACCACCGTGACCGCCGACATCATCGAGGCGGCCACCAAGCTGCGGATCATCGGCCGCGCCGGTGTGGGGGTCGACAACGTGGATGTGCCCGCGGCCACCAAGCGCGGCGTGATCGTGGTGAACTCCCCGGAGGGCAACACCATCGCCGCGGCGGAGCATGCCCTGGCGCTGATGCTGTCGCTCTCGCGCCACGTGCCCCATGCCCACGTGAGCACCATGGCCGGCGGCTGGGACCGCAAGAAATACGTGGGCAACGAGCTTTACAAGAAAAAGCTCGGGGTGGTGGGCCTGGGCAAGATCGGCTCCCACGTGGCCCGGGTGGCCAAGGCCATGGGCATGGATGTGATGGCCTACGACCCATTCGTATCGGCGGAGCGGGCCCAGCAGATGCAGGTGCGTCTGATGCCGCTGCCCGCACTGTTCGCCGAGGCGGACTACGTGAGCCTGCACCTGCCCCGCACCCCTGACACCGAAAACCTGGTGAACGCGGAGCTGCTGCGCACCATGAAGCCCACCGCCCGCATCGTGAACTGTGCCCGCGGCGGCATCATCGATGAGGCCGCCATCGCCGAGGCCGTGCAGCAAGGGGTGATCGCCGGCGCCGCCCTCGACGTGTACGCCAAGGAGCCGCTGGAGGCGGATTCACCGCTGCGCGGGGTGGGCGAGCGCCTGATCCTCACGCCCCACCTGGGGGCCTCCACCGAAGAGGCCCAGGAAAACGTGGCCATCGACGTGGCTGAGCAGATCCGTGATGTGCTGCTGGGGCTGCCGGCCCGCAGTGCCGTCAACATCCCCGGCCTCAACGCCGAGGTGATGGAGCAGCTCAAGCCCCATCTGCAACTGGCGGAAACCCTGGGCCAACTGCTCAGCCAGCTGGCCGGTGGCCAGATCAGCGAGTTGGAGGTGCGCCTGCAGGGCGAATTCGCCAACCACCCCTCCCAGCCCCTGGTGATTGCCGCCCTGAAGGGGCTGCTCTCCACCGCCCTGGGCGATTCGATCAATTACGTGAACGCCGGGCTCGAAGCCAAGGAGCGCGGCATCCACGTGCTGGAGGTGAAGGATGACGCCGCCCGCGACTTTGCCGGCGGGTCGCTGCAGCTGAGCGCCAAGGGGGGCAATGGCCACCACACCGTCACCGGGGCGGTGTTTGCCGACGGCGAACTGCGCATCACCACCATCGATGAATTCCCGGTGAACGTGGCCCCCAGCCGCCACATGCTGTTCACCCGCCACCGCGACATGCCGGGCATCATTGGCCAGCTGGGGTCGGTGCTGGGCGAGCACAACGTGAACATCGCCTCGATGCAGGTGGGGCGCCGCATCGTGCGCGGCGATGCGGTGATGGTGCTCAGCCTGGATGACCCCCTGCCCCCCAGCCTGCTGGCCACGATCCACGCGATCAACGGCATCCAGGAGGCCCACCCCGTCACCCTTTGATGGCGCTCTCCTGGTGGCGGCTGGAGCTGCCCTGCCCACCGGAGCTGGAGGACTCCCTCACCTGGAAGCTCAACGCCCTCGGCATTCACCGGGTGGCGTTGCAGCACCGGCCTGAGGCGCCCGAGCAGCGGCAGTTGGTGGCCTGGCTGCCGGCCGCCGATTGGCCGGCTGCCGAGCGGCAGCAGCTGCCGGGGGCCTTGGCGCCGCTGGCGGCCACCTTTGGCCTGGAGTTGGCCCCCCTGGCCTGGCGGGAGCAGGCCGATGAGGATTGGAGCCTCAGCTGGAAGCAGCACTGGCAGCCCGATCCGGTGGGCCAGCGGCTGCTGATCCTGCCGGCCTGGCTGGAGCTGCCGCCGGAGCATGCCGATCGGCTGGTGATCCGCATGGATCCGGGCAGTGCCTTCGGCACCGGCAGCCACCCCACCACCCGCCTCTGCCTCGAGGCGATCGAGCAGTTGCAGACCCTGCCAGGGGCGCGGGTGGCGGACCTGGGCTGCGGCAGCGGCATCCTGGGCATCGCGGCCCTGCTGCAGGGCGCCCGCAGCGTGGCCGCGGCGGACACCGACTCCCTGGCGGTGCGTGCCACCGCCGACAACGCCGCCGTGAGCGGCTTCAGCGACCGGTTGCAGGTGGCCCTGGGCTCGGTGGAGCGCCTGGCGGAGCTGCTCGAGGGCCGGCCGGCCGACCTGCTGCTCTGCAACATCCTGGCGCCCGTGATCGAGGCCCTCTCCCCGGCCTTCAGCAGCGTGCTTGCCCCGGATGGACTTGGGCTGCTGAGCGGCTTGCTGGTGGATCAGGCGCCGCGGTTGCAGGCGGTGCTGGCGGAGCAGGGCTGGCGGGCGGAGCTCACCGCCCAGCAGAGCCAGTGGGGCCTGATGACCCTGCGCCGGGCGGATGTTGCATAAGTCACGCTGATGTGTGCCGGGCGTTCTGATTGGCCTTCGCGGCCAGACGCCCCCAGAACCCCAGGAAACGGTCGCAGCGGATGTAGGAAGGGTCCGTCCTGCGGGCATGGGATTTTCCCAGGTGCCTGTAAGCCCCAATCCCTTCCATGGCTTCCTACAAGGTCACCCTCATCAGCGAGGCAGAGGGCCTCAACAAGACCATCGAGGTTCCTGACGACCAGTACATCCTCGACGCCGCTGAAGAGCAGGGCATCGACCTCCCCTACTCCTGCCGTGCCGGTGCCTGCAGCACCTGCGCTGGCAAGCTGACCGCCGGCACCGTCGACCAGTCCGACCAGAGCTTCCTGGACGATGACCAGATCGAAGCCGGTTTCGTGCTGACCTGCGTGGCCTACCCCACCAGCGACTGCACCATCAAGACCCACGCCGAGGAAGAGCTCTACTGAGCCCTGGCCCAAAGCCGACGGTCGGGCGTGCCCGTTCGCGCCCCGTCCCGTCGTCCCCGCAAACCACCCCTCGGGGTGGTTTTTTTGTGGGGCATCCTGCAGCGGTTGTGACCCCATCCCAGGCCCCCCCGTCGGTGGATCGGCTGTTTGAGCCGGGCAGCGAGCACACCAGCCCCGGCGGGCAGTACAGCTTCCGGGTGCTGGGGCCCTGTTGCCGCCTGTTTGACCGCGAGGAGCTGCCCTGGCCCTGTTGCCGCATCGCCTGGCGCAGCAAGGAGCCCAGCTGGCGACGGGTGGGCCGCCGCTTCGTGGCCGACCTGGCCTCACGCCGCTGCCCCTCCTACGCGGTGGAGTTGCTGCAGCCCGGCTCCCGCCCCACCACCACCGTGCTCACCCTGTTTCCGCTGCGGCTGGCGGCCCCCCTGCAGGAGTGGTGGTACAGCAAGCAGCCCACCTCGATGGAACCGCACAACGCCCTGCCCCCCCAGCCCTAGCTAGCCCCCGCAGAGCTCCAACAAAAAAGGCCCCGCCGTGGGGCGGAGCCTGGGGAGCGTTGATCGGAGCGATCAGAAGTAGATCTTGCCGCCGCCCCACTGCTGGCCCTGCACCTTGGGGGCCACCAGGATGAAGCCGGCCATCAGGCGCAGGTCTTCGTCGCTGAGGTCGCGCATTTTCACGAACACATCGCTGCTGCGGATGCTCGGGTGCACGTCGGCGATGCTGTATTCGCCGTCGTAACTGGTGGGATCCTTCATGTAATCCACCAGGGCGTCGACGTTGTCGCGGGCCGGGGTGGCCAGGGCCAGGGTCTCGGGGTCGAGGCCCACGTTCTGGTTGGTCTTGGTGATGCCGCCGGCGTGGCACTCACCGCAGCTGCTGTTGAAGATCTTGCGGCCGGCTTTGATCTCCTGCTCGCTGAAGCTCACGGGGGTGCCGTCGGCGTTGGCCGACACCGTGAGCTGTTCGGTGGTCCACTGGGCCGCCTGCGCCGGGCCGGCCAGACCCAGCAGCAACGCCAGGGGCAGAACCAGCAACCCGGCCAGCATCCGGGCCAGGGTTCGCTGGGCAGAGGAGAAGAAAGAAGCCATCGAAAACGCCGGCAATGTGGCGGATCAAACCGCGCCAGAGCCCTTGTATCACGGCCAATGGGCCGCCCGGTTGCCCATCGCCCAGGCACTCACGAACTGTTGCAGCCTCAGGCTTCGGCGGCGCTCAGTTCCAGGGTGAGGAAGTCCTTGGCCAGCTCGGTGTTGGGGAAGATGGCCCGCGCCTCCGCCAGCAGGTCGTCGGGGGTCACCGGGTTGCCCGGCATGTAGCGGGGGCTCAGGTGGGTGAGCACCAGCTGCTTCACCCCGGCGGCCAGGGCGGTCTGGGCGGCCATGGTGCTGGTGGAGTGCTGCTTGGCGATCGCCATCTCCGCTTCGCCGTGGGCAAAGGTGCTCTCGTGGATCAGCAGGTCGGCGCCGCGGGCCAGCTCCACCGCCGCGTCGCAGAACACCGTGTCGGTGCAGTACACGAGGCTGCAGCCGGGCCGCGGCGGCCCGCAGAGCGTGGCCCCGTTGATGATGCGCCCGTCGTCGAGGGTCACGGTGTCCCCCGCCTTGAGCCGGGCGTAGATCGGCCCGGGGGGGATGCCCAGGGCCTGGGCTTGCTCCACCGCGAAACGCCCGGGCCGGGGACGCTGGTCCACCCGGTAGGCGAAGGCCGGCACCCGGTGGGTGAGGGGGGTGCAGCGCACCTGCAGGTCGTCGTCGTCCAGCAGCACCGCGCCGCTCTGGGCCGCCTGCTTCACCCGGTGGGTGCGCAGCGGGTAGCCGATGCGGGTGGAGGAGGTGCGCAGCACCCCCTCGAGGTAGTCGCGCAGGGGATCGGGGCCGTAGAGATCGATGCCATGGCAGGTGCCCGCCAGGCCAAGGCTGGCCAGCAGCCCCGGCAGACCGAACACGTGGTCGCCGTGCATGTGGGTGATGAAGATGCGGCTGAGCTGGCTCACCCGCAGCTCACTGCGCAGAAATTGGTGCTGGGTGCCTTCGCCGCAGTCGAACAGCCACAGCTCGGCCCGCTGCGGCAGCCGCAGCGCCACCGCTGACACATTGCGGCCCCGGGTGGGAACGCCGGAACTGGTGCCGAGGAAGGTGACCTGCACGGCCGGCGCAACCCCGGTCTCACTGAGCTGATGGTGCCACGTCGGGGCTGGCGTTCCCACGGGCGGGTCGTCACAATGGTCTGCCAGGCCTGATCGGCCTTTGATGTTCCGCTCGCTGCCCGCTGCGCTCCGCCGCCTGGCCCCGATGGCCGGGGTGGTCCTGGGCTGCGCGCTGGCTGCGCCGGTGGCGGTGCAGGCCCGCCTGGGCCAGCCCCAACCCCAGCAGCCCCAGGTGCGGGTGTTGCTGTGGCAGGGGGGCGCGGTGCAGCTTCGGGCCGCGGCGGCCGCCTCCGGCCTGCGGGTGCGCGATGGCCAGGGCCGATCCCTGTGGGAGTTGCCGGCGGAGCGCGGCCTGGCGCCGTTGCAACTCGATGTGCAAAACGGTTGGCTGCGGCTGCGGGCCCAGCCGGCCCCGGAGGCCCCAACCAGCCCAGAGGTGCTGCTGGCCCGGGAGTTGTGGCTGGAGGCCCTGCCGGCCCTGGCCGAGCCGGACCCCGGCCTCTGGCTGCAGCAGCGCCGCTACCGCGGCCTCCTGCAGCTGCGTCTGGAGGGCGACCAGCTGCAGGTGGTGAACCACGTGCCCCTGGAGACCTACCTCACCAGCGTGGTGGGCAGCGAGATGCCCGCCAGCTGGCCCCAGGAGGCCCTGCGGGCCCAGGCGGTGGCCGCCCGCACCTACGCCCTGAAGGCGCGCAAGCCGGCGGCCCTGTTTGATCTGCAGGCCACCACCGCCAGCCAGGTGTACAAGGGCGTGGAGGCGGAGACCGACTCCACCCGGGCGGCGGTGGAGGGCACCCGCGGCCTGGTGCTCACCTACGACGACGCCCTGATCGATGCGGTGTTCCACAGCAGCAGCGCCGGCAGCGCCACCGAAAGCAGCGGTCAGCTCTGGCCCCGCCAGCTGCCCTACCTGGTGAGCGTGCCTGACTTTGACCGCGATTCGCCGGTGCGCGAGTGGCGCCAGCCCCTGGATGCCGCCCTGTTGAGCCGCGCCTTCCCGGAGCTGGAGAGCGTCAGTGCCATTGAGGTGCTCTCCACCACCGCCACGGGCCGGGTGCGCCAGGCCCGGGTGGTGGGGGCCACGGGGGTGCTGCTGCTCAGCGGCGCCCAGCTGCGCAGCCGCCTGGGGCTGAAGAGCACCTGGGTGCGGTTTGCCCTGGAGCCGCTGCCCGCCGCCGCTGATGCGCTGGCGTCCGCGCCGTCGCCAGCCGCGGCGCTGCTGCCCCCGCCCCTGCCGGCCCTGACCCTGCCGGCGCCCACCAGCCCCAACACGGAGGTGCTGCAGCTGGTGGCCGTGGGCCGGGGCTACGGCCATGGCATCGGCATGAGCCAGTGGGGGGCGCTGGGGCTGGCCCGCCAGGGGGAGAGCTACGCCGCGATCCTGCGGCACTACTACCGCGGCACCCAGCTGCGCCCCTACAGCCCCCTGGCGGTGACGGCTGCCCCTGGGCCAGGCTGGAGCCAGCCACAGGCGCAGGCCCTGACCGCTTCCCCTTGATCACCCTGACGGCCCTGGCCCCGGCGGGCCTGCAGGTGGAGCCCGACGCCGCCCGGGTGGCGGAGCGGGTGGCGGATGCCCTGCTCCAGGCCCTGCGGGATGGCGCCACCCTTGGCCTGGCCACCGGCCGCACGATGCTGCCGGTGTACGCCGCGCTGCGGCACCGACTGGCGGCGCTAGGTGCCCCGGAGCGCCGCGCCCTGCTGGCGGGCTGGCGCAGTTTCAACCTGGATGAATACGTGGGCCTGGGGCCTGAAGATCCCCGCTCCTTCGCCCGCTTCATGCAGGAGCAGTTGGGGGATCCCCTGCAGCTGCCCCCCGGGGTCCTGCAGCTGCCCGATGGCCTGGCGGCCGATCCGCAGGCCGAGGCCCGCCGCTATGGGGCCGCGGTGGCGGCCGCCGGTGGCATTGATCTGCAGCTGCTGGGCCTGGGCAACAACGGCCATGTGGGCTTCAACGAGCCCCCTTGCTCCGCCGATGCCCCCTGCCGCAGCCTGCCCCTCAGCCCGGCCACCCGGGAGCAGAACGCCGGCGCCTTCGGCGGCGCCGCCGGCGCCGTGCCGTCCCACGCCATCACCCTGGGCACCGCCGAGATCCGGGCCGCGCGCCGGTTGCTGCTGGTGGTGACCGGGGCGGCCAAGGCGCAGGTGCTGCGCCGTTGCCTGCTGGAGCCCCCCGGCCCGGAGCTGCCCGCCAGCTGGCTGCAGGGCCACCCGGGGCTGCGGGTGGTGGTGGATGCCGAGGCGGCATCGGCGCTGCCCCTGGGCTGAGCGTCCAGCTTCAGCCGATCGCCTCCATCAGCGCGTCGTCGGCCTCCAGGTTGGCGGTGACGCTGCGCACGTCATCCAGCTCTTCGAGGGCATCGAGCAGCTTCAGGCACTGGGTCAGGGTGGCCCCATCCTCCAGCCGGCAGGGGGTGTGGGCGATCCAGCGGTGCTCCCAGGTGGCCACGGGCAGCCCGCGGCGCCGCAGTTGATCCTGCAGGGCCTCCAGCTGGGCAAAGGGGCCGATCACCTCCGCCCCCTCGGGGTCGAGTTCGTAGCCCAGGGCCGCGGGGCCGCCCGCCTCCTCCAGGGCCACCAGCTGCTCCAGCAGGCTGTCCTCCTGCAGGCCGCTGCCCTCGAGGCGCACCACGCTGCGGTGGTCGAACAGGTAGCCCACGCAGCCGGTTTCACCGAGGTTGCCGCCGTGTTTGCTGAACGCCAGCCGCAGCTCGGCGGCGGTGCGGTTGCGGTTGTCGGTGAGGGCTTCAATCAGCACCGCCACGCCCCCGGGCCCGTAGCCCTCGTAGCGCACCTCTTCAAACTGGGCGCCATCGCCGCCCCCCTGGCCGGAGCCCTTGGCGATGGCCCGCTCAATGTTGCTGTTCGGCACCCGGGCCGCCTTGGCCTTCTCGATGGCGGTGCGCAGTTGGAAATTGCCGGCCGGGTCGGCGCCGGCGCGGGCGGCCACCATGATTTCGCGCCCCAGGCGGGTGAACACGGCGCCGCGCTTGGCGTCCACCACCGCCTTGGTGCGTTTGATCTGGGCCCATCGGCTATGGCCGGCCATGTGCGATGTCGGGGCGGAATGGCGAAGGATCAGCCCGCCGCGTCGAGCACCAGCCGCGGCTGCAGCTGGCCCTCGCCCTGCATCCGGGCCATGCCCGCCAGGTTGCCATCCGGTGCCACCACCACCACCGCCGTGTCGAGGGGCAGGGGTAGGCCGCAGGGCTGGCTGCGGCCGCAGCGCCAGCCCGGCAGATCCGCGGCGCTGAGCCGGTGCTGGGGCAGGTGGGCCAGGGCCTCCAGCGGCGATTGCAGCGCCGGCGGCGCCGCCGCGTCGAGCGCCTCCAGGGGCACGCTCTGGTGCAGCCCGAAGCCCAGCGCCTCCGTGCGCCGCAGGCTGGCCAGGCAGCCGCCGCAGCCCAGCAGCTCCCCCAGGTCCCTGGCCAGGGAGCGGATGTAGGTGCCGGCGGAGCAGCGCACCTCCAGCTCCAGTTGCCCTTGGGTTGGATCCCAGCCCAGCAGCGCGATGTGGTGGATGGTGACGGTCCGGGGCGGCAGCTCCTGGGGCTGCCCCTGGCGGGCCAGCTTGTAGGCCCGCTCGCCATTCACATGCACCGCCGACACGGCCGGTGGCCGCTGGGCGATGGTGCCGCGGAAGGGCTCGAGGGCCTCCGCCAGGGCGCTGCGCTCCAAAGGCGGCAAGGGGCGCCGCTGCAGGGGGCTGCCCTCCAGGTCGTCGCTGTCGGTGCTGAGCCCCAGCTGGATGCGGCCCCGGTAGGCCTTGTCGCCCGTGAGGTAGGGCAGCAGCCGGGTGGCGGGGCCCAGGGCGATGGGCAGCACGCCGGTGACGGCCGGATCGAGGGTGCCGCCATGGCCCACCCGTTTGAGGCCATAGGCCCGCCGCACCCGGCTCACACAGCCATGGGAGCTGAGGCCGGCCGGCTTGTCGAGCACCAGAAAGCCGCAGGTCAAGGGCTGTGGAGGCGGGCCAGCCGCACATGTTGCCATTGGCCCTTCAACCCTGGGCGGCCCCGGCCGCCTGCGGCAGGGTGTGGCCATGGTTCCCACCCCCGTGGCCGACGCCACCACCCCCAGCTCCGAGACGCTGCAGCAGCGCCGCGACCTGGCCTACCTGGTGCTGGCGGGCCTGTTCCTGGGGACCATGGGCATGCTCAACATCCTGGGGCTCACCCGCTTTCTGCAGTTGGGGCAGATCGGCTCCTGGCCGGTGGTGGTGGCCGTGGGGGCCCTGCCCTACCCGCTCACGTTCCTGTGCACGGATCTGATCAGTGAGATCTGGGGGGAGCGCAAGGCCAGCCAGCTGGTGTGGGTGGGGCTGCTGCTCAACGGCTGGATCGTGCTGATCCTTTGGCTGGGGGGTGTGCTGCCGGGGGTGCCGGGGGCGCCGGATCAAACCTTCTTCGCCATGCGCGGCCTGGCCTTCGGCGCGGTGGGGGCCTCCATGGCCGCCTACCTGGCGGCCCAGTTCACCGATGTGCAGCTGTTCCATTTCTGGAAGCGCGTCAGCGGCGGCAAGGCCCTGTGGCTGCGCAACAACGGCTCCACCCTGGTGAGCCAGCTGGTGGACACCACCGCCGTGGTGTTGATCAGCCATTACGGCGCCCACGTGCTGCCGCTGCGGGCGGAGCTGCCGGTGCTGCCGCAGCTGCTTAGCTTCATCGCCAGCGGCTACCTGTTCAAGGCGGTGGCGGCCCTGGCGGACACCCTGCCCTTCTACCTGCTCACGGCCTGGTTGCGGCGCTGGTTGGCTGTGCCCGGGGAGGGGGCGGAGCTGGGCCCCCTACGGTGAGCCCCCATGAGCACCTGCACCGCCCTCTCGATCGAGCACTTCCTGGAGGGGGGCTTTGATCTGCGCCAGCAGCTGGCGCACCACCTGCAGCTCAGCGCCGAGGAGCTGCAGCGCCGCCTGCCCCTGGCCACCGAGGCCCTGGCGGCGGCCCACCCCGGGGCGTTCGACCTGCAGCAGGCCGAAGCGTTTTACGAGAGCGCCGTGGGCACCGGCCACCTGCTGGAGCTGGCCGCCTGGCACCTGGGCAGCGCCGATTACATCGCCGACACCCTGCGGCTGCAGGCGCGCTTTGCCCGCGGCCAAGTGCTCGATTTCGGGGGCGGCATTGGCACCCATGCCCTGGCGGCGGCGGCGTTGCCCCAGGTGGAGGCGGTGTGGTTCGTGGACCTCAACCCCGAGAACCGCCGCTTCGTGAGCGCCCGGGCGGAGCGCTTCGGCCTGCAGCACAAGCTGCGCTGCTTCCGCGATCTGGAGGCGCCGGAGCTGCCGCAGCGGTTCGACACCCTGGTGTGCCTCGATGTGCTGGAGCACCTGCCCGATCCGGCCGCCCAGCTGGAGCGGTTTGCGGCCCGCATGGGCCCCGCCTCGATCGCCCTGCTCAATTGGTATTTCTTCCAGGGCTTCCAGGGGGAATACCCCTTCCACGTGGACGATCCCCAGCTGGTGGAGGCCTTCTTCCGCACCCTCCAGGGGCGTTTCCTGGAGGTGTTTCACCCCTACCTGATCACCACCCGAGCCTATCGCCTGGCATAAAAAAACCGGTGCCCCTGGGGGACACCGGCCGGAGATCAGCCGACGGCGATGTTGATGCGCTTGCGGGTGCGCAGGCCCCGCTTGATGGTGTCGAAGCTGACGATGCCGTCCACCAGGGCGAACAGGGTGTCGTCGGCGCCGCGACCCACGTTGAGGCCGGGCAGCACGGAGGTGCCGCGCTGGCGGATCAGGATCGAGCCGGCGCTCACGGTCTCACCGCCGTAGCGCTTGACGCCGAGGCGCTTGGAGTTGGAGTCGCGGCCGTTGCGGGTGGAGCCGGTGCCTTTCTTGTGGGCCATGGTTCAGAAAACGTCGGGGGTCGGAGCGCTGCGCGCGGGTCAGGCCAGGGCTTTGCCGCCCACCTTGATGGATTTCACCATCACCCGGGTGAGTTCCTGGCGATGGCCGTTCTTGCGGCGGGTCTTCTTTTT
>RHBP01000052.1 GCA_010030955.1 Synechococcaceae bacterium WBB_10_009
ACTGGGAGTCGTTCGCCGCCGCCGGCCGCCAGCAGCGCATCCAGCTGCCCCTGGACGGCCGCATCGGCCCGCCACCAGGGTTCAGCCCAGGCCGTGGCGTCCGCGGAGGGGGCCTCCGGCAGCGGGGGCTGGGCCTGCAGCCACCGCGCCAGCCCCAGGCCACAGCGCTGGCTGGCGCTGGCAGCGGCATCGAGGTTGCGGGGGTCGGCCTCGCTGATCAGCAGCTGGGGGCCGCCGCCGCCGGCAATCCACTGCTGCAGGCGGCGGCTGGCGGGCATCGGCCCCAGGCGCAGCAGCTGTGGGGCGGCGGGCAAGCCATGGCCCGCCTCCAACAGCAGGTCGTAGCTGTGGATCAGGCGCAGCCCCGGCGTGCCGCGCAGGCCCGAAAGGCCATCGGCCAGCACGGGCCAACCGGTGGCGCCCTGCCAGCGGGTCAGGGCGTCGGCGAAGGCCGGCAGCTGCGCCAGGGGGCCACGCCAGGGGCCCGCCACCACGGCGCCGGGGCGCTGGGGATCGAGCGGGCTCGGGTTCGGCGGGTGGGCGGCGGTGGTGGCAACGGCCGCGGCAGGCGGCGGCGATGGCGCCGGCAGGGGCGGCGGCGGGGCGGCGGCCAGCTGCTCCAGCTCGGCCACGGAGGCGTGCAGGGGCTCCTCCAGGGGCAGGTTGAGGTGCACCGGTCCGGCGGGGGCGGCGTGGGCGGCGGCCCAGGCCCGCTGCGCCAGGGCCTCGAGGGCGGCGGGGGCCATGGCGGCCAATCCGCGCGGGTCGGCGCTGAGGGCCAGGCGGGCGCTGGGCTCGAGGAACCGCTCCTGGTTCACGGTTTGGTTGGCGCCGATGCCCTTGAGCCGCTGGGGCCGGTCGGCGCTGAGCAGCAGCAAGGCAATGGCGCCGTGGTCGGCCTCCACGGCGGCGGGCAGCAGGTTGGCCACGGCGGTGCCGGAGGTGGTCACCACCGCGGCCGCGTGGCCATCGGCCCGCCCCAGCCCCAGGGCCAGGAAGGCGGCGGAGCGCTCATCCACCCCCGTGAACAACTCGAGGCCATGGCGCTCCAGCAGGCCGCCGGCCACCGCCAAGGGGCCAGAACGGCTGCCGGGGCACAGCACCAGGCGCCGCAGGCCGCAGGCCTGGAGGGCCTGCAGCAACCGCATCGCCGCCCGCAGGTTGTCCGCCGCGGAGCAGGGGTGGGCGGGGGGAGGGGTCACCCGGCGGTGCGCTTGTTCAGGATGTGGCGATCATGCTGACTGGTCCGCCGCCCATGGGGGAACGCCTCAAGCCCTGGCGCTCACTGCTGCTGTGGCTAGCGCTGGCGCTGCTGCTGCGTTGGGGGGTGCTGGAGCCCCGCTGGATCCCCTCGGGCTCGATGCTGCCCACCCTGCAGCTGCAGGACCGGATCCTGGTGGAGAAGGTGCGGCCACGGCTGGGGCAGCCGCTGCCCCTGCAGAGCATCGTGGTGTTCCATGCGCCGCCGGCGCTGGTGGAGGCGGGCTACGACCCGCGGGCGGCCCTGATCAAGCGGGTGGTGGGCCGCGCCGGCGATCGGTTGGAGGTGCGCGACGGCCAGCTGTGGCGCAACGGCAGCCCGGTGGCCGAACCCTGGCTGGCGGAGCGGATCGACTACCGCTTCGGGCCGGTCACCGTGCCGGCCGGCCACCTGATGGTGCTCGGCGACAACCGCAACGCCAGCTTCGATTCGCACCTGTGGGGGCCGCTGCCCGAGGGGGACGTGATCGGCACGGCGGTGCTGCGCTACTGGCCGCTCAACCGCCTTGGCCCGATTCGGTTCTCCACCCCTGGGGGCCTCGATCCGGCTGAACAGCTGGGGTAGGGTGCGGTTGTTCCGCAGCGCACATCGGGATGTTCAACCCGGAGTTCCTGACGAGCGACAGCGAGGCGATCAGCAGCAATTCGCTGATTCAGTACTTGCAGGACCAGTCGCCCGAGGTGCTGCAACGGGTGGCCCGCTCCGCCAGCGGCGACATCCAGGACATCATTCGCCACAACGTGCAGGGCCTGCTGGGCATGCTCCCCGGCGAGCATTTCGACGTGAAAATCACCGCCAGCCGCGACCACCTGGCCGGCTTGATGGCCTCCGCGATGATGACCGGCTACTTCCTGCGCCAGATGGAGCAGCGCATGGAGCTGGAGGCCAACCTGTTCGCCGGTGGCGACGCCGAGGTGGACCCCGGCGAACTCAAGCTCTAGGGCCCGTCGTCCGCTCAGCCCAGGGGCTGCTCCGGCACCACCCCACGGCGCAGCAGCCAGCTGTCGATGCCGGCCAGGTAACCCCAATCGCCCTGGTCGGGGGCCCAGCGGCGCCGTTCCAGGGCCTCGGCCAGCTGCAGCAGCTGCGCGGCTGAGCAGGGCACCGGCGCGTCGTAGTGGGCCGGCACCAGCCAGCGCAGCTCCGGCAACCGTGCCAGCTGGCGCAGCCACTCCAGCAGCAGCCCCTGGGCGCGCGGGAACACCAGCCGCTCCAGCACCGGCGCCACCTGCACCCCCCCGACCGCCTGGGCCTGCAGCTCGGCGAACACCGCCGCCGAACTGCGCGACCACTGGAACGGGTAAAGCCCGAAGTAGCTGCGGGCGTTGCGGCAGCCGGGGCGGAAGGCCTGGCCCAGCAGCTGCCCCAGCGGGGGCACGTTGAGGGCCTCCGGCCGCAGGTAGGAGGCGAACAACGCCAGGCGCTGCCAACCCTTGAGCCGCAGCTCAGGGCTGTCCTGCAGGGGTTGGTCGCCGCGGTCGCGGGCGTGGAACAGCAGCGGTGTGGGGTCGAGGTTGAACAGCTCCGGCGGCTGGGGGTTGATGGCCACCAGGGCATCGGTGATCAACAGGGCGCTGCTGGGGCGGTGCAGGCAGCTGAACTCCTGGAAGCGGCCCAACCCCAGGTTGAGGGGGCCGAGGCTGAGCCAGTGCAGCTCGTCGGGGTGGGGGAAGCCCTGCTCCCCCAGCACCCGCGTGCGGCCGGAGGGGAAGCCCAGCCAGCTGGAGGGCAGGTTGAGCGGAAAGCTCCACTGGCCGGGGCTGACCCACACCGCGGCCTGGGGGAAGGCACGGGCCATGGCCGGCACCGGCAGCTTGTGCTCGAGGCCCGAGGCGGTGGGCAACACGATCGTGATCACGGGCCCGAAGCGCTGCTCGAGCGCAGCCAGGGCGCGCCGCAGCTCCGCGGTGGGGGCCACCGGGGCGTAGAGCATCAGGCCGCCGCGCACCCGCGCCACGGTCATGCGGATCGGCACCGCCACATAGAACACGCCCTGCAGCTGCTCGAAGCTCCACAGCTGCTCGGGGATCAGCTCCCGCACCAGGGTGCGGCGGCGGCCGTAGGGGTAGAGCGGCAGCAGCGGCCACCAGGGCCAGGCCAGGTCGCCCGCGGCCCCTGGGGCCGGCAGCGTGGTGCGGGGGGAGGTGGCAGCCATCAACGCCGTGCGCTCAGGCCAACAGCAACAGGCTGATGCTCATCACCACCATGCCGGCGATCACGCCACCGATCATGAGGTAATGGCGGGCCCCGGTGCGTTGGGCCGCCGGCAGCAGTTCATCGAGGCAGATGTAGATCATGGCGCCGGCCACGCTGGCGAAGATCAGGCCGAGCACCTGCTCACTGAGCAGGGAGCGCAGAAACACGTAGCCCACCAGGGCCCCCACCGGCTCCGCCAGGCCCGAGAGAAACGACAACCAGAACGCCTTGCGGCGGCTGCCGCTGGCGAAATACACGGGGGCCGAGATCGCCAGGCCTTCGGGGATGTTGTGGATGGCGATGGCGATGGCGATGCCGATGCCCAGGCGCGGTTCGGAAAGGGCCGCCACGAAGGTGGCGAGCCCCTCGGGGAAGTTGTGGATGGCGATGGCCAGGGCGGCGAACAGGCCGGTGCGCATCAGGGCGGCGGAGTCTGCCGTGCCCTCCCGGGGCGGCAACAGCGGCAGCTCGTGGGTGGGCAACAGGCGGTCGATCAGGGCCAGCAGCACCATGCCGGCGAAGAAGGCAAGCACCGTAAGGGCATAGCCGGGTGCGGGGCCATGGGCCGCGCTGAGGGCCTGCCGCGCCTTGGGAAAGATCTCCACAAACGACACGTACAACATCACCCCGGCTGAGAAGCTGAGGGAGAGGGTGAGCAGGCTGGGGCTGAAACGGCGGCTGATCAGCCCCAACAGGCTGCCGAATCCGGTGGAGAGGCCCGCCCCCAGGGTCAGCAGAAACGCGAACAGAAAGCGCTGGTCAAGCTCGGGCAGAGGTTCCAGCAGCGGCACTCGGCTCGCTCCGCGGCACAGGGGTCACCCGATGATCGCAGGCGGCGCGGCACGTTCAGGCGGGCGGCAAGCCCGCCTGCTGATGGATCACCCAATTGGTGGCAGCCTTCTGGGTGTGCCAGGCCTGCAGCAGCTGCTTGGCCAGGCTGCGCAGCTGGTCGGGATCGGCGGTGGCGTCGATGGCACGGTTGAAGCGTTCAATCTCGAATTGCTGGCCAACACTCAGTTCGATCGAGGAAGACATCGGTGCCGACATGGCCCCTCCCGCGGAGTGATCGAAAGGTAACGAGCCTGCACAAATGTCCGGTAACAAGAACTACCAGGGCGATGGATTGTGTGGGCTTGACAGTCAACAATCCGGCCAAGATCAGCGGCGTCAATCACACTCATCAGCGCTGGTGATCAACGCCACGCAGCCGCCAACCGCCAGAATCGGCCAATTGCACAGGGCCCACCGCCATGACTTCGCCCTTCGGCGTGTGGCTCCCGCAGGTGCACGTGATCCGCTGCGAGCGCTTTGAGGACGCCATGGTGGCAGCCCAGGCGTTGCAGGAGCGCCAGTGCGTGGTGCTGCAACTGGATGGAATGGAGCCGCGGCAGGCCCAGCGGCTGGTGGATTTCGTGGCCGGTGCGGTGGAGGCCCTGGAGGGGCGCATCGAACGGATCGGCGCCGGAACCGTGTTGTGTGCCCCGGCCGGGGTGGAGGTGAGCCGCGACTGAACGCTCCAGCGCTCAGGGGGTGGGTTCGGCGCCGGGGGCAGCCGGAGGCTTGGGGCTGGGGTACTTGTGGCTCAGACGCCAGAGCTCATTGCTGTGGTCGCTCGGCTCCACCTCGCGCAGCCGGCACACCAGGTTGAACACATCCTGGGGGGACAGCTCGCCGTCGTCCTGCCATTTGAGGCTGGCGGGCTGCACGGGGCGCTTGGGCTCAGACACCAGGCTGCGAATGGCACATGTCAGCCACCGTATGCAGAGCGCACCGGCCCATGCGGCAGCTGCACATGCTTTGTGGTCGAAGATTTTGTGAAATTGTGTGCGTCACGACCGCTGGGGATCGGGGCGCAGCCGGCGCACCCCGTGGTAGCGCACAATTTCGAGCACCTCGCCGTTTTGATCCACCAGGCGGTAGGTGCGGCCGGTGAGCCGTGATTTCAGCCGGGCGGCGGTGTAGGCCTCGAATTGGGTGCGGCGCCACACCTCATCGCGCCATTCCGGTTCTTCATCCCAATGGCTCTGGATGATGATCGCCATGGTGAGCGTTGCCCAACTCCCCACCTTTCACCGTGCACCGGCGGGGTGTGGAAACGCTGAAATCTGAAGCTTGGCTTCGGGATCAGGGCCCGCTCAGGCCGGATCGGGGCGGTCGGCGGTTTCGCTGAGGTCCTGCAGCAGCAGCAGGCAGGCCATGCCCATCAGCGCCAGGGCGATGCCGCACTGATCGTCACCGGCCAGCTCAATCGTGCGGGCTGCGGCCAGGTGCTGCGACCAGCTCAAACGCATCACAGCGGTGCGATGTGTGGGCTTCCTAGCAGGAATGCCACGGCTGGGTTGGGGCAGAACCGCTGATGGGGGCTGGGGTTTAACAAACAGTCACGAAAGCTCCGTAGCGATGGCGACGGAGCGCTCCGGCGGGATCGATACCTTGGCGCGATCCCACCGCCACCCAGCGATGCCATGGAACTGAGCTTCAGCCAGACCTTCGAACTGGAGCGGATGCGCCGGGACATTGACGCCACCCAGGATCCGCAGCAGCTGCGCGAGCTGAGCAAGGCCTTGCTCAGGGCCTGGTTCAGCGAGAAGGCCAGCACCAACCAGGCAATCCGCGCCCAACTGGGCGACGCCTGAGCCCAGGCAAAACAGAGCCCGGGGCGCAGGCCCCGGGCGTCCGTCTGCCCAGCGGGAGGTGCGCCTGTCGTGGGGGCGGTTCCCGGCTGTGCGGTCTGTTGGTGTGGGTGGATCGATGGCGATCCGATCGCTTGGGCGACCGTGTTCTTGAGTTGTGCGGCGGAGTTGCCGGCGCTGGCACCTGGGGCCGAGTGACCAGTGGGACGTTCAGGGGGTCCGGGGCACCTGAGGATTGGGGCGGTGCAATGGAGGGCTACGGGTCCGCGGGGACTCCGTGGGCCGGGAACGTCAGAGATCCGTCGAGAGTGTTGGAGCAGGGGCCGAATCGTCAGCGCACTCCTGACCCGTGCTCCGGGGGGGTGTCATCCATCACTGGTGCCTCCAAATCCCTTGCCTCCACCATCAGCCCGGCCACAGGGGCCAGCAAGGGGAGCCGTTCAACTCGACACCGCTCTTGATCTTCGGCAATGACACGTCATGAACCTGCCTTCATCAACGGGCCACCACGGCTGTGGCGAGGCCAACCCGATCGTGTGGGGCAGCTGACCAAGGGATCCAGGTGGCCGCGGAGACGATGAAATGGTGACCCCAAGGCAAGGCCGCCGCCGCGATGAGCCCCAAGGACGAGCCATCGCCGCAACCGAAACAGATCCCCCAGCAACCCCAGCCGCAGGCCAGCGGTGAGCAGCCGGGCAACCTGGAGGCCTACTGCGCCCGGCGCGGGTTAACGGTGGGAGCCGCGCTGAGGGCCTTCCTGCGCAATCGGCTCAATTCACAACGGTGAGCTGGGTGATGCCGGCGCTGCGGATCCAGCGGGCCACGGCGGCCGTATCGGCGGCATCGGGAAGGCAAATGCAACCGCTGCCCGGCAGGCAGGTGTGAATGCCCAGGGCACTGCGGGTGGTCGAAAAGCGGGGCTTGAGATCGATCCAGTAGCTGCCCGCCCAGGCCTCCGGGCGGCCGAGGCGGTAAAGCCCCGGCGGCAGGGGGGCAGCGTTGCCCGGGCTCCAGCGGCGGTCGGCGGCCTGGCGGTTGGCGATGCCGCTGGCGGCGCGCCAGCGGGCCACGGTGCTGCCGTTGCGGCGCAGCTCCAGCCACCAGATGGGATCACCGCTGGGGAAGCGGCCTTCACCGCGGCGGAATTCCAGCGCCAGACGGCCCTCCGCCATGGCCACCGGCACCGGCCCGGAGGGCGGAAGCGAGACAGGCAGGGGCACCAGCACGGGGGAAAGGACCAGTGATCGAAGCCAATTCTGACGAGACAGCCCCGCATCAGGGGAGCAGTACACCTGTATTGACAGCCAAGCGAAAACGGGCTAGTACAGTCGTACTGCAACAGAGCCATGGCCGTCGCATCCCCCTACGCCGTGTTCCGCGCCGTCGACCTGGGCTGGCCCCTGGCCGTTTCGTTGGATCGGGCCGTGTCAGTGGATCAGGCGGTTTCAACGGATCAGGCTGAGCCCATGGAGCTGGAGCAAGCCCACCCGGCGCTGCAGGGCACGGCGGTGCGCAACCCACCCACCAAACGCCGCTACGGCGGCACCCTGCGGCGACGCACGGCTCCGCAATGGAACACCCTGATCCAGGGGGAGCTGTTCCCCGCCTGAGGCCCGGGGCCCGGGCGGTCAGGCCCGATCATCGCTGCGGGGGGGCGCCGGCTGGGGCCGCGGGGGAGCAGGGGCGCTCTGCAGCAGCGGCAGCAGGCTGCTGAGGCCGATCATCACAAAGGAAAACGCCCCAAGCAGGGCCAGCAGCCGCAGGCCCCAGGGCCGGCCGGGGTCCACAGGCCAGTCGCCATCATCGATCGGAGCCGGGTAACGGGTCGGCGAAGGACCAGGACGGCGGCGGGAAGGCATCACAGCAGAAACCCCCGGGGGGAGCCCGGGGGTTTGGGAATCTGGCGGGTCGGAGCTGCTGAGGGAGGCACCTGGGGCCAGGGATCCAGGTGTCGGGCGGGGGGTCTCACGGGGCACCTGAGGCGGTGCAAATGGAGTGTCGACCGGTTTGACGCACCAGTTGTTGTCGCACCGGACGAGCCGCCCACAAATTGGGAAGACTGTTGGAGCAGGGGCCGTCAGTCAGCTCGCTCCTGGTTGGTGGCGGGGTGGAGTGTCGTCCATGGAACGGCTCCGAATTCGATGCCAACAGCATCTCCCCGGCGCTGGAGCGAAGCAATCGGCGTTCATGCTCATTGCTGCGCGGCGCTGGGCCGCCGAGATTGGAGTGTTTGTGGCTGCCGGGCCCTGGCCGTGGCTATGCCGGAGGTTGCAGCCTCCGCCGCCATGACCGAGCCCAACCCTGCGCCCCAGCTGGTGGCCAGAACGCCCCTGGGCTCCACCATCGAGGCGGTGGGCGGCGACCTCTACCGCGTCTGCGACGGCAGCCACCACTGCCGCACGGTGCCGGGCCTGTGGCAGGCCCAGGAGCTGGCGCACCAGGCGGAGTTGATGCACCGGCACCCGGAGCAGCTGCCCTAGGCCACCAGGCGGCGACGCAGGAACGCATCGGCGGCCTGCACCGCCAGCCCCCAGGCCTCTGCCTCCCCCAGGCCGGAGCTGCGGGTGGGCTTGAAGCTGTGGTCGCCACTGGGGATCCAGCGGAGCTCCACGCTGGCCGCCAGCCCGTAGCCCTCCACCTCAGCGCGGCGGCCGAAGGCGTCGCGTTCCCCCTGCAGGATCAAGGTGGGGGTGCGCTGGCCCTGCAGGTGCTCGGTGCGCAACGCCTCCGGTTTGCCGGGGGGATGGAAGGGGTAACCCAGGCAGAGGCAACCGCGCAGGTGATGGGATGCCGCCAAGCGATCGGCCACGAGGCTGGCCACGCGACCCCCCATCGACTTGCCACCGATGAACAGGGGCAGACCCGGCGAATGGGCAACAGCTTCCCGCTGCAGCTGTTCACAGAACGCCTGCTCCAGCCTGGGCATGCGGTCGGGGGCGCGGCGGGGGCCGCCCTGGCGCCGACCAGCCATGTAGGGGAACTCAAAGCGCACCACCCGCCAGCCGCAGGCCGCCAGACCGCCGGCCATGGCCTCCATGAAAGGGCTGTCCATGGGGGCGCCGGCACCGTGGGCCAGCAGCAGCACCGCCGGCGGGGCGCCGGCGGGTTCGTTCACCAGACGGCCATCGGCAGAGGGCATGGCCACGGAGAGAAGCGGATCCAGGGGGGCCTAGGCGCTCACCTGCACACCCTTCCAGAAGGCCACGCGACCCTTGATCTCGGCGGCCGCCTGCTTGGGCTCCGGATAGAACCAAGCGGCGTTGGCGTTCACCTGCCCATCGACGACCACGTCGTAGTAGTGGGCCTCCCCTTTCCAACCGCAGTGGCTGGTGTGGCTGGAGGGGCGAAAGCAGCCCTCCACCAGGGCCTCGGGCGGGAAATAGGCATTGCCCTCCACGGTCACGATGTCGTCGCTGGCGGCGATCACAGTGCCGTTCCAGGTGGCCTGCATGGGGGAGGGTCGATGGGGGATCACCATCATCGTTGAGGGGGCGTGGGCGTTGGCGGCGAGGCGGGCCATCAGGGCCAGGCCACCAGGGCGGCACCGGCGCCCATCAGCAGCACGCCGATCCAGCCGGCGGGGCTGAGTGACTCACCAAGAAACACGGCACCCAGCACCGCCACCAGCAGCACGCTGAGCTTGTCGAGCGAGGCCACACCGGCCACGGGCCCCAGCTGCAGCGCCTGGACGTAGCAGAGCCAGGAGAGGCCCGTGGCCAAGCCCGCCAGGGCCAGGGCCAGCAGGCTGCGGCGCGGCAGGAGTTGCAGGGGCTGGAGCTGCAGCTGGCCGCTGAGCAGCAACACCGCCAGCAGCACCACCGCCACCACCAGGGTGCGCAGCAGGGTGGCGAGGTTGGGGTCGATGCCCTGCAAGCCCAGCTTGGAGAGCACGGCGGTGGCGGCCGCGAACAGCGCCGCCCCCAGGGCCCAGAGCTGCCAAGACAGATCCACCAAGGCACCACCATCTGGCTCCAGCTTGGCGCCGGCGCCAGCCCTGGCTAGGGGTGGAGGAGAGCCCGTTGCGGCACCACACACCTCCCCATGCCCTGTTCAAGTCCCACCGCAGCGCCGCGTCGATCCGAGGAGGCCACCGTGGTTTGGTACCGCCAAACCAGCCCGGAGATGGGGCCCACGGCGCCCCTGGCCCCTGGGGCCGCCAATCCGCAGGGGGAGCGGGCCGTGATCCCGAACCCTTCCTGCTGATTGCGGGCATGGCCAGCTGCCGCCGCTGAGATGGAGGTGCCCCCACAGGGTTGATGCCATGTATGTGATCGAAGCGCTGCACAGCGATGGCTGGCGGATGCAGGGCCGTGCCGCGGTGGAGTACTGGGCCCAGCTGGAGGCGCAGACCCGCTGCTGCTCCGATGGCCGCCAGTACCGCATCCGCGATGAGGCCACCGACCGGGTGACCTGCCTGGTGGACAGCAGCAGCTGCCGCGCCCTGGTGAGCGGCGGCAACTGAGGGTCTGAGCCCAGGTCAGCCCTCCGCCAACGGCTCCTGGAACACCGTCTGGGAGGCATCGATGCGCAGGGCCACATCGGCCTGGGTGTCGACCCGAAACAGGCTCCAGGTGGCCATCGGCTCGGGGGTCTGATGCGCCTGGGGCCATTCGATGCGCTGGCCGCCGTAGGTGAGCCCCACACAGGTGAGGCTGGCGTCATCGGCCAGCAGGCTCCAGAGCACGGTCACGTGGCTGCGGGCGTAGGTGCCGGGGGCGAGGGGCTGGGCGTCGGCGGCCACGGCGCCGGGGTCGAGCCCCAGCTCCAGGGCGCGCTCCCAGCTCAAAAAGGTGCCGTCGTGGGTGGGATAGAACCAGCAGGTTTCATTGCTGGCGTCGGCAAGGGCGAAGCGATCGAGGCACTGGAAGGGTCCGTCGTCACCGCTGCGCCGATACACGCCCAGGGCATTGAGGCGCGGATCAAACTGGGGCACCAGCGCATCGCACAGGGGCCGCGCCGGCAGCTGGCCATCCCAGGGCAAAGCCGCCAGGGCCTCGGCACCGTGCCCGGCCGCCGGAAACAAGCGCAGGGCAAAGGCGCCGCGGGGCCCCTGGCGCTGGGCGGCCACCA
>RHBP01000053.1 GCA_010030955.1 Synechococcaceae bacterium WBB_10_009
GCGGGAACGCCCAGCTTGTAGAGCTGGGTTTCCACGTCCTGCATGAACACCTGCACCCGCTCGGGGATGGCGCCGAAGTAGTGGTCGTCAAACTGCTGGCCCTTGGCCGGCGGCGCGCCGAACAGGCTGCGGCCCGCCAGTTGCAGGTCGGGGCGCAGGGCCATGAAGGCGTTGTCCACCAGGAAGTACTCCTGCTCGGCGCCGCAGCTGGAGCTGATGCGGGCCACCTCGGTTTCACCCAGCAGCCGCAGCAGCCGTTGGGCCTGGGCGTTGACGGCGGCGTTGGAGCGCAGCAGCGGGGTTTTCTTGTCGAGGGCCTCGCCGGTCCAGCTCACGAACACCGTGGGGATGCAGAGGGTCACCCCGTTGGGGGTGCGCATCAACCAGGCGGGGCTGGTCACATCCCAGGCGGTGTAGCCGCGGGCCTCAAAGGTGGAGCGCAGGCCGCCGTTGGGGAAGGAGGAGCCATCGGGCTCGCCCTGCACCAGCAGCTTGCCGGTGAACTCGGTGATCGCGCGGCCATCGGCCTTGGGCACGATGAAACCGTCGTGCTTCTCAGCGGTGAGGTTGGTGAGCGGATAGAAAACGTGGGCGTAGTAGAGGGCCCCGTTGGCGGTGGCCCAATCCTTCATGGCGGCCGCCACGGTGTCGGCGATGGCGGGATCAAGCTTGCCGCCGTCGCGGATGGTCTTCTGGATCGACTTGAACACGCTGCGGGGCAGCGCCTCTTTCATGGTGTCGAGGCTGAAGACATCGCTGGCCCAGGTGTCCGCCAGGGGGGCGGGGGGCGCCACGGGCACCGGCTTGCGCCGCTGGATGGTCTGCAGGGCGGCGAAACGCTCGGCGCTGGGCATGGCGACTTGTATCACTACAAACCATGCAACGCGGCCAAGGCGCGGCTTTTGGTATCAGCCGATACGTTTTCAGCGATCCGGTGGCTGCCGGCCTCGCCTCAGCTGCCGGGGTAGCGCAGGGTGCGCCAGTTGCCGCTGGTGGTGCTCACCTCCACGCCGATGGCCATCGGCTCGATGCGGCCGCTGACGCTCGACACGTTGGCGCCCCACCACTCCAGGGCATCGGACCAGGCGGCCTCGAGGGATTCGTAGAGGTCGTCGAGCACCGGGTGGGGGGCGCCGCGGTGGTCGACCAGGCGGTATTGGGCCATGGCCGTAGGGATCGGGTGCTGGCCATGCTTCAACTCAGGCCGGGGGGTTGTCTGTCGCAGTCGCTGCCATTTCGGCCGGGGGCAAGCTCCAGCGGATCAACAGCAGCAACTGCAGCACCCACAGGGCAGCGAGGCCCATGGCGGTGCTGCCCCGCTGGTGCGGCACCAACACCAGCCACACGATGCCGCCCGCCAGGGCCACCGCCAGCCCCAGCCCCAGGGCCACCAACGCCACGGTGCGCCCCCAGCGGCGCCGGGCCAACAGGCCGCCACAGGCCACCAGCCCCAGCACCAGGGCCGGCAGCACCGCCGCCAGCCCCACCACCAGGCGGGCGGTGGCCAAGGGTCCAGGCAGCGCCACCGCCAGGGGCAGGCCGGCCAGGGCAGCACCATTGGCCAGCAGCCCCGCCCAGGCCAGGGGGCGATCCAGGCTGGGTGGGCGAAGCGCCGGGGCGCGCTGCATTCAAACGTTGAGCGATCGCCACCCAGTGAAACCGGCGTGGCGCAGGGTGCGCCAGTCGCCGCTGGGGGTGCTCATCTCCAGACCCACGTGCAGGGCCAGCTGGCGCTCCTGCTCACGGGCATCGGCGTGGCCATCCAACAGCCCCTGCTGTTGCAACCACTCCAACGCGGCCTCCAGGGCCTGGTCGCGCCCTTCGAACAACTCATCGAGCACCGGATGGGGCAGACCGCGGGCATCGGTGAGCCGGTAGAGGCGGCCGTCGGCGGGGAAACCGGAGTGCAGCACAGACGCTCCACCAGCCCTGGCAGTTTGGCCAAGCCCCGCTCCGGCGCCGGTGCTCCAGGCGACAGGCGGCCGTGCTCCCCCGGATCAGGCGAGGGCAAACAGCAGCAGATCGGCCCCGGCATCACCGGCCTCCAGGGGCGCGGGGCCTGGGGCGGGCACGGGCCAGCCCAGCCCCAGCCCATCGCCCCGCCGCAGGCTCCAGGGCGCCCGCACCTCCCCGTTGATCAACTGCAGCCACACCCCTTCCGCCGCGTCCAGGAGCGGCGGCCACACCAACCGCTGCCCCGGCTCCAGCAGGCCGCGCCACAGCCGCACCGGCCGCGCAATCGCCATGGCCCCGCCGCGGCGTTCGGGGTCGAGCAGCGGGGTCCAGCGGCCGGCCTGCGGCGGGAAGGGGTGCTGTTCGTAGGCCGGAGGAAGGCCGTTGCTGCTGGGCTCGATCCAGATCTGCAGCAGGCGGCAGGGCCGATCGCCGCCATTGATTTCGCTGTGCACCACGCCGGTGCCGGCGCCCATGCGCTGCACCTCACCGGCCCGCAGCACCTCGGCATGGCCCATGGAATCGCGGTGGTGCAGCTCCCCCTCCACCATCACCGTGATGATCTCCATGTCGCGGTGGGGGTGCATGCCAAAGCCCCGGCCCGCGGCGATGGTGTCGTCGTTGATCACCCGCAGGGGCCCGAAGCCCATCCAGGCCGGGTCGTGGTGGCCTGCAAACGAGAAGCTGTGCCAGCTGTCGAGCCAATCGAGCTGGCTGTGGAAGCGCTCAGCCGCGGGGCGATGCAACGGCGCGTCGGGCCCTGGGGTCGCCATCGAAGCGCGCATCACTCAAAGCGAAAGGGGGTGCAGGTGGCGAAGGCGCCGCACGATGTCGTCGATGCTGTCGTCCTTGGCGGGCTGGTGGGCGTTGCTCACCAATTGACGGCCCACCACGTGGGCCCCGAGGTGGGCCAGCTGCAGCCGCAGGGCCGCCAGCACCGTGTGCCCCCCGCCACCGGAATGGGTGGCAATCGCCACGGGGCGCCCGTTGAACAGGGCGCGGAAATCATCGCCCTGCACCGACAGCCAGGCGATGGCACTGGTGAGCACCGGTGGCGTTGAGCCGTTGTATTCCGGGGCGCAGATCACCCAGCGCTCCGCCGCCGCCAGCTGCTGCTGCAACCCCACCACACCGGGCGGGGTGCCGGCCGCCTGGGCCGCCGGGGTGTAGAGCGGCAGGTCGAGCGCCACCAGATCCAGCACGCTGGCCCGCAGGCCCAGAGCGGTGCCGGCCGCCGCAAACCGCTGCGCCAGCTTGAGGTTGTCACCGTTGCTGGCGGCGATCACCAGCAGATCCAGCGGTGCCACCGCGGTCGCGTCTGAGGTGCCCATGGTCAGTGGCTCACCCCGGGGATGAACTTGCGCTCGTGGTCGGCCCCCTTGAGCATGCGGTTCCAATACACCCAGGGCAGCACCGCCGTTTTCATCACCCACATGCTCCAGCGCTCCTGGGTGGGATCAAGCGGGAAGGAGGGCACCGGCTGCTGCTCGTAGTTGAACTCCGCCATGATCGTCTTGCCGTAGCCGGTGATCAACGGGCAGCAGCTGTAGCCGTCGTAGGCGCCGTCGCCCTGGCCACCATCCAGCTGGGCCAGCAGGTTGGTCACCAGCACCGGCGCCTGGCCGCGCACGGCGGCGGCGGTTTTGGAGTTGGGCATGCCGCTCACATCGCCGATGGCGAACACATTGGCGAAGCGCACGTGCTGCAGGGAGTGTTTGTCGACCTCCACAAACCCGCTGGCGGCGGCCAGGGGGCTCTGGGCCACCACATCCGGAGCGGCCATCGGCGGGGTGACATGCAGCAGCGCGTAGGGGATCACCTCCTCACGCGGCTCCTCGCCTTCTTTGCTCACCTTGAACACGGCCTCCTTGCTGGCGGCGCGCACCTCGGTGAGCACATGGCTGTAGCGGGCATCGATGCCCTTGCGCGCCACCACCTCCCGCAGCGGAGCGGCGTAGGTGGGCACCCCGAAGATGCCCGGGGTGGCGGTGGCATAGATCACCTTGCTGTTGGCGGCCAAGGCCGGATCGCGCTTGATGGCGTCGTCGGCCAGGTAGGCGATCTTCTGGGGGGCGCCGGGGCACTTGATCGGCATCGGCGGGCAGGTGAACACCGCATTGCCGCCTTGGAAGTGCTGAATGCACTCCCAGGTGTAGGCGGCGAACTCCTTGGCGTAGTTGCTGCACACGCCCCCCTGGCCCAACGCCTCCGGCAGCCCCTTGATGGCCTCCCAGCAGAGCTTCATGCCAGTGGCCACCACCAGGGCGTCGTAGGTGAGGGTTTGGCCGCCGGTGGTGGTCACCGTGTTGGTGGCCGGATCAAAGCCGGCGGCCCCGTCGCGGATCCAGCTGACGCCGGCGGGGATCAGGGAGGCTTCGTTGCGGCGGGTCTGCTCCAGGGTGAACAGGCCACCGCCCACCAGGGTCCAACCGGGTTGGTAGTAGTGATCGCTGGAGGGCTCGAGGATCGCCACTTCCAGGCTGGGGCGGAAACGCTTCAGCCGCGCCGCCACGGTGATGCCGGCGGCACCACCGCCCACGATCAAAACCTGGTGATGGGCCATGGCGGCTGCTGCGCTGCGCACCCCAGATCTAACCAAACAGCAGGCACCTGGCCACGGCCAGCGCGGCTAAGTCGGACCAACTCCGACTTAGCCCATTAAGCTGGCGCCATCTGAAGGCATCCCCCATGGACCTCTCCAAGCCCGGCACCCACGCCAACCTCGAAGCCGCCTTCGGCGGCGAGAGCATGGCCAACCGCAAATACCTGTTCTTCTCCGATGTGGCCAAGCAGCTGGGCCACAGCGAGCTGGCCAGGTTGTTCCGCGACACCGCCAACCAGGAAACCGAGCACGCCTTCGCCCACTTCCGCCTGCTGCACCCCGAGCTGGTGGTGGACGACCCGGCCGCCCTCAGCGACAGCCAGAAACAGGCGGTGCTGGCCCGCTGCCTGGAGCTGGCGATCGAGGGCGAAACCTACGAGTACACCACGATGTACCCGGAGTTTGCGGCCCAGGCCCGCACCGACCGCGACAGCGGGGCCGAGGCCGAATTCAGCGAGCAGATCGCGGAATCCCAGCAGCACGCCGGCGTGTTCCGCACCGCCGCCCGCAACTTCGGCCTGCTGGAGCCGGTGGAGCACCACCACGCCGACCGCTACAGCGTGGCCCTGGAGGCCCTCAAGGGCGACGGCCTCCTCGGCGAAGCCCCCCAGCCGGTGCCGGGCCTGTGGATCTGCAAGGTGTGCGGCGTGATCTACAACCCCGCCGTGGGGGATCCGGATTCCGGCATCGCCGCCGGCACGCCCTTCGAGGCCATCCCCGACGGCTGGAGCTGCCCGATCTGCGGCACCCGCAAGGCCAACTTCATGCCCTACCGCCCGGCGGAACTTCAAGCCGCTTAACACCGTTGCCTGGGCAAGGGGCGGCTTTAGTGTGGGTTTCAAGACAACACGCCTCCATCCCCCTCCGGAATGGATCACGCCACTCCCGCCCCCGACAACCGGGCCGTGAACTCCGCCTCCAGCACCAGCCTCAAGTGGGGCAGCGATGGCGAGTTGTCGGCGGTGGATCTGGCCCGCATCCTGGAGCGCCTTTCCGATGGCAGCCAGGCCACCGCTCCGCTCACCGAATGCATGCTGCCGAGCGCAGCCGACCACGCAGGGCTGGACTAAGGGCGGAGTGGCCCCTGTGTTCCGCAACACAGGCGCGCCCCACCAGAATTTGCCCATGAACCAGGTTCGCCCTCCGGTGCAGCCCGCCCGCCTGCTGGTGGTGGAGGACGACGACACGATTCGCGAGACCGTGTGCGAAGCCATGGAGATGGAGGGCTTCGCCGTGACGGCCGCCACCAATGGCCAGAGCGCCTGGGACCTGCTCAACCGCCACCACTACGACCTGGTGGTGCTCGACCTGATGCTGCCGGGCATCAACGGACTCGACCTCTGCCGGCAGCTGCGCCAGGGCAACGATGGCCCCCTGGTGCTGGTGGTGAGCGCCCGCGACACCGAAACCGATCGGGTGCTGGGCCTCGAGGTGGGGGCCGACGACTACCTGATCAAACCCTTCGGCATGCGCGAGCTGGTGGCCCGCTGCCGGGCCCTGCTGCGGCGCCAGGGACACGGCGCCGTGCCCACCACCAACCTGGAGCAGGGCGACCTCTGCCTGTTCCCCGGGGAATGCCGGGTGACCCGCGGCGGCCTTGAACTCAAGCTGTCCCCCAAGGAATACAAGCTGCTGGAGCTGTTCATGCAGAACCCCCGCCAGGTGTTCAGCCGCGAGCAGTTGATCGAGCAGGTGTGGGGCATCGACTACATCGGCGACAGCAAAACCGTGGATGTGCACATCCGCTGGTTGCGCGAAAAAATCGAAGACAACCCCTCCACCCCCAGCCAGTTGGTGACGGTGCGGGGCTTCGGCTACCGCTTCGGCTGAACGCTGCCGTGAGCTCCGGCCTCAGCCACAGCCTGCCGCTGATCACCGCCGCCACCGGCCTGGTGGTGGGGTGGATCTGGCGCGGGCGCCAGCCCACGCCGCGCCGCCGCCCCCCGTCTGCCTCGGCGGGCCCGAGCGACCGGCAGCTGCGGGAGTGGATCGACGACCTGCCCCAGGGCTGGCTAGCGCTCGCCCCCGACGACCGCATCGCCAACGCCAACCCGCGGGCGGAAAGCCTGCTGCAGTGCGACAGGAGCTCGGGCCTCAATGGCCAAACCCTCGCCAGCCTCGAGCCCGGGGATGAGGTGCTGCACCTGGTTGAGCTGGCCCGCAGCAAGGGCACCACCCAGCGGGGGCGCTGGGCGGTGGGCCCCACCCAGCTGGATCTGCGGGTGTTGCCGGGGCGCCGGGGCTGGGTGGGGCTGGTGCTGCAGGACGCCAACCTGCTCGACACCCAGCTGCAGGCCCAGGAGCGCTGGGTGAGCGATGTGGCCCACGAGCTGAAGACGCCGCTCACCGCCTTGATGCTGGTGGGCGACAGCCTGGCCAGCGGCGCCGCCGGCCGCCAGATGGTGCTGGTGGAGCGGTTGCAGCGGGAACTGCTGCGCCTGCAGGTGCTGGTGAGCGACCTGCTGGAGCTCACCCGGCTCGACAACGCCACCCCCGCCGCCGCCAGCACCGGCGCCGCGGCGCTCGATCCCCGCGATGTGCTCGGCAACGTTTGGAGCACCCTGGAGCCCCTGGCCCAGGAGCGGCGCGTGCGCCTGGCGGTGCGCCCCGGGCGCGACCAGGCTCGGGTGGCGCTGGTGGATGCCGGCCGCCTGCACCAGGCGCTGCTCAACCTGCTAGAGAACGCCCTGCACTACAGCCCCGAGGACAGCAGCATCGACGTGACCCTCGAAGATCGGGATCGCTGGTGCCTGATCGAGGTGCGCGACCGGGGCCCCGGCCTCAGCGACACCGACCTGGAGCGCATGTTTCAGCGCTTCTACCGCGGCGATCCCGCCCGGGCCCGCAGCCGCCGCAGCGGCAGTGGCCTGGGGCTGGCGATCGTGAAGCAAATTGCCTCGGCGGAGGGGGGCCTGGTGCGGGCCTCCAACCACCCGGATGGGGGGGCCGTGCTGGAGCTGTTGCTGCCGCGGCCCGCCTGATCAGCGGGCCGGCAGGTGGCACACCACCAGCTGACGCTGGCCATCCAGGTGCAGCCAACCCTCATCGCGCAGCATCCCCAGCACCCGGGTCACGGTGACGCGGGTGGTGCTGAGGGCGCTGGCGATGTCCTGGTGGGTGAGGCGCAGGTTGAGCCGCAGGCCCTGGTCGCAGGGCTGGCCGTATTCCTCCGCCAGCAGCTCCAGGAAGCCACGCACGCGATCCTCGATGCGGCGCAGCCCCAGCAGGGCAATCAGGGCCTCCGACTGGCGCATGCGGCTGGTCATGGCCTTCATCAGGGTCACGGCCAGGTGGGGGGTCGCCTCCACCTCATCCATGGAGAGGCACAGCAGGTCGCTGTCGCAGAGGGCCGTGGCCTCGTAGAGGTCGAGGTTGGTGAACGGCTCGCCGAAGGGTTCGTTGGGGCCCGCCAGGGCCAGCAGCAGATCTTCGCCCTGCTCATTCATGCACCCCAGCTTCACCATGCCGCGGGCCACGAGCCACACGTGGTTGCGCAGCAGGGGCACCTTGCTGCCGGCGCTGAGGTGCACCAGGTCGCGCCGCTGGAAGGTCTCCTCCAGGGTGGAACGAAAACCCTGGGGGCGATTGGGCGTGAACACCATGGTCCGCTGTGCGGTTGGGTTCATCGGACTGTATGGAGCATCACCCACGCCGCAACCAAGCCTGGGTAGACAGGCGGTTAAGGGTTGGTTAGCCCGCTGCGGGTTCCAGGGGCAAGCGCTGCAGGGCGTCGCGCCCGGCGGCGGTGAGCAGCCCATCGGCCTGCTGGCGCCACGCCTGCCAGGCCTGGTCACGGGCCTCCAGCAGCAGGCTGCACAGGCAGGGGGCCACCCGATCGGGGGCATCGTGAAACTGCCGGTTCAGGGCCTGATCCAGCAGCTGCAGGTCATGCAGATCGCCGAGGTGTTGCTGCATGGCCCGCAGGCGCTCCAGCCAGGGGGCCAGGGCCTCCGGGCGGAGGGGCTCCAGGTTGGCGAGGCCGTAGCGGCAGCGCTTCAGGCGTTTGCGCAGCTGGTGGAGCTGCAGCTGGGCTTCGGGGCCATCGGGCTGCTCCAGCTGCCAGCCGGGCTCCAGCACCAGCCCGCTGATGGCCCCCTGGCAAAACTCCCCCCACCAGGCCCGCATCGGCTGCTCCCCGAGGCGGGTGGTCTGCGGCTGGCGCAGCCACCCCTGCAGCTGGGCCAAGAGCTTGAGATAGCGGCGCCCCTTCAACCCCTCCTCCACCGCCTCAAAGGCCAACTTGCGCTCGCGCCGCAGCTGTTTGAGCAACTTGCGCAGCACCTCCGCCTCCTTCTCCGGCAGCTGCGGGCCAAAGCCCTGCTCCAGGCGCTGCTGCAACACATCCAGGTCGCGGCGGCAGCCGAGGCGGCGACCCACCTTGGCCAGCCGCTCGGCGGCGGCGGGATCCGGCAGGGTGAGCGCCGGGCCGAACTGGTGCAAGGTGATTTGCAACTGACGGCAGGTCACCCGCATGTGATGCAGCGGCTCCTGCTCCTGATCCGCCAGCACCTCCGCCTGCAGGGCCACCAGCCGCCGCAGGCGCCCCTGGATCAAGGTGGCGGCATAGGCGCCAACGGAAGCCTCCGGCGAGGGCAGATCCGAGGCCATCGTCACAGGCGAAACACAGGGCAGGGGAGCACTTTGCAGGCAGCCAACCACCCTTCAAGTTAAGGAATGGTTATCCCGTTACAGAGGTCGGCGTGCTGCTACTTTCACCCAGACCAGCAACACCTTGTGCAGCTCACATCCCTGGCCATCGCCGTTGAAACGGGGGATGCGGTTGGCGCCGAATTGAACAACGGGTTAAGGGCTCGAACCGCAGCCACCGTTGAGGCCGCAACCGCCGTCGAGGCCGTCGAAGCCGTTGATTCCACGAGGCACCTGATCGGCCTCTCCTCCACGGAGGCGTTGATGCTGTTTCAGCTGCTGCAGGCGGCGCTGCTGCACCCGCCGATGCGGGAAGGGGTCATGGGGCAGCCGCAGCTCCACCGCTTCCACCGCCAGTTGAGCGGTGCCCTGGGGCGCGCCCTGGCCAGCGGCGCTCAGAAATAGAGCTGCGACAGCCGTTCCCCCGGAGCCTTGAGGCCAGCCTGCCAACGCTCGGCCTGGGCCTGGTGGCCGGGATCGGCAGCGGCTTCAGCCGGATTGGATCCACCTTCGGCCAGCAGGAGCAGCCACTCCCGCAGGCGCTCAAGATCGTTGATTTCAGCCCCTGGTCCGGAGGTTGCGCCGATCGGATTGTCCATCGGACTGGCCATCGGATTGCACCGACTCTGCGTTCAACGTAAGAACGCCGGGGGCACCGGATTGGTAGAGAAGCTTGAGATCGATGGCCTGCACCAGGCCAAACCACACCGCCTGAATCGCCAGGCACGACATCACCGGCGCGATCCACGGGCGGAGGGATGCCATGGCCTGGTCGAACCGGAAGGGGCAGGGCACCACTTCACCGCAACCGGGGCAGCGCGGCTGTGATCAGCAACACCAGGGGCACGTGAGCAACCAAACGTTGTGCCGCCGCGCCACACTGCCTAGCGTCTGGCAGGCGGGGTGAAACCCATGCAGAGCCTGCCTCAGCTGAGGCCCACCCCTGGATCGCTGGACTCCCGCCGGCTGGAGGACAGGCCTGGGCAGATGCCCACCAGCCTCTACCTGGCGGATGGCCGCGCCAACACCACGTTGTCGGCGGTGGCGCTGGAGCCCCAGGGCAGCGTGCTGCACCGCCAGCTCAGCCTGGAGCAACTGCAGGGCTTGATGGCGGCGGGCACACCCCTGTGGATTCGCATCTGCGGCATCGGCCAGCCCCACCGCATCGCCTCCATCCTGGCGGCCTGTGATGTGCCGGAGGTGTTTGCACCGTTGGTGCTCGACACCCCCCAGGCGCCGCGGGTGGATTCCCTTGGCGAGGTGATTGCCCTGGTGGTGCATCGGCTGCGCTTCGCCGTGGACCCCCTCAACCTGGTGAGCGACCAGGTGAGCATGGTGCTGACCCGGCGGGTGTTGATCTCCATCGAAGAGGCCCCAAGCCCGGAGCCGTTCCCGGCGCTCACCGAGTGGCTGCTGAGCAAAACCCCCGCCGCCACGGCCGAAGACCTCGACGACCTGTTGCACTACCTGGTGGACCATCTGCTCGATGGCATCTTTCCAATGCTGGAGCAGATGGCCAGCCGGCTGGATGACCTCGAGGAGGCCGCCCTGCGCGACCCGCGGCCGCGGGTGCTCAACCGCACCTACCAGCTGCGCGCCAACCTGCGCCGCATCCGCCAGCAGCTGTGGCCCCTGCGCCATCAGATCCTGCTGTTCCTGCGGCAGAACCAACCGGTGATGGGGCCCGACGGCCTGCTGGGATTTCAGGAGATGGCCCA
>RHBP01000054.1 GCA_010030955.1 Synechococcaceae bacterium WBB_10_009
CCAACTCATCCTCCTCACCGCGGCGATGCTCGCGGTAGATCTCCTTCAGATAGGGGGGCAGGAAATGGAGCATGTCCTGCATCAGCAGGGTGGGGGGGATGCCCGCCGATCCCACCGGATACACATCGGCGTACAGGATGCCGTAGTGGAAATCCGCCTGGTTGTCGGGCACCTGGTAAGCCTGGGCGTTGTAGCTCTTGGTGCCGCGGAAGGGTGAGGTGCGGTAAAACACCGCCTCCACGTAGGGAAGCGCCGCCTCATACAGCCAGGTGAAGCCTTCGCCCTTGGGGATGATCTCGAAGCACTCACCGCCGATGAACACGTGGTGGTAGATGGGCCGGCCCGCCACGGCGAAGATGCCGTTGACGAGGAAATCCATGGCATCGGGCACCCCCTTGAAGCCGCCCTCGTCATAGATGTCGCTCATCTCGAAGAACACCGGCGCCATCACCTCCCAGAAGAGGCCCAGGTTGGCGGTGTAGGAGAGCTGGCGCACCTGCTCCAGGAACATCTCCGGGAAGAGCTTGTAGAGCCCCAACATCACGGGGTTGCCCTTGAAGTAGGCCTTGATGGCCCGGTCGGCGTTGGCTTTGTAGGCGTCGCTCTCGAGGTAGTCGTTGAAGCGGCCGCCCATGCCCTGGTGCCAGAGCATGGCCTGCATGCAGGCCTCGGCGAACTCCATGTTCACCCGGTCGTGCCAGAGGTGATGGAGCAGCTTGGGCATGCGGCCGGTTTCGCCCCGCTCCATGAACGCCAGCAGCTCCGGATGGGCCTTCTCGCCGCCGCGCCAGATGCGCAGCTTCGACTGCTCACCGGCGTAGCTGTTGGGCAGATCCAGATACTCCTTGGAGATGAAGTATTTGAAGGCCGGCAGGGGGTTGAGGAACACCCGCTCGGCGATGTAGAGCAGATCGCGCCAATAGAAATCCATCGGCACGGCATAGGCCTTGTAGATGCCGATGATCTGCTTGAGGTTTTCGGGGGTGTCGGGCAGCATCGAGCCGCCCGCCTCCAGCCGATGGATCACATCGGCGTAGCGGTGCGTGGAGGGGGGAATCAGCGGAGCTGTGGTGCGCTCCGGGGCGAGGCTGGCGGTCATGCGGGGAGCGGCGAGGACGTCAGGGGGGCGGCGGAGGCGATCACGGTGACCGCATCGCTGGAGCGCAGGGCCAGGGGCGCTGTGGCGGTTTCACTGAGGCCGGTGAGCAGGGTGGGCCAGATGCCCCCCACCACCACCAGGGCCGTGAGCACCAGGGCCGGTGCGCGCTCCATCCAGGTGGTGCTGGCCCAGTTGGCCGTGGCGTTGTCGAGCCGGCCGAAGCCCACGCGGTTGAACAGGCGCACCGCATACACCGCCGTGAAACCGGAGGAGAGCAGGCACACCAGGGTGGGGATCGGATAGGCCACCCAGCTGCCTTCAAACACCAGCAGCTCGGCCACAAATCCCGCCTGGCCCGGCACCCCAGCCGCCGCCATCAGGGCCAGCAGCATCAACCCCATGGTGAACGGCAACCCGCGCTGCGCATTCAGCAAGCCGGATAGCTCCGGAATCTGAGCCGTGCCGGTTTTGGTTTCCACCAAACCCACCAGGCAGAACAGCAGCGCGATGATCAGGCCGTGGGCCAGGATCTGGGCCATCACCCCCTGCAGGCTCAGGGGTGTGGCCGCCGCCAGGGCCAGCAGCAGAAAGCCCATGTGCCCCAGGGAGCTGTAGGCCACCAGACGGCGCATGTCGAGCTGGGCGATGGCGTTGAGGGCGCCGTAGATGGCGCTCACCGCACCGATGGCGGCAATCCAGGGCGACCAATCGCTCCAGGCGTCGGGCAAAAAACCAATGCCGAAGCGCAGCAGGCCGTAGGCCCCCAGCTTCGACACCGCACCACTGAGCAGCATCGCCACAGGCGTGGGGGCCTGGCTGTAGGTGAGCGGCTGCCAGCCATGCAACGGCACCACCGGCAGCTTGAGGCCAAAGGCCAGCAGCACCAGCGCCAGCAGGATGCGCTGCTGGTCCGGCGGCAGGGCGTGGTGGGCCAGGGCGGCGAAGCTGAAGTCGACGCCGCCGGGGTTGAGCCAGCCGAAGGCCAGCACGGCGCTGAGCAGGGCGATGCCCGACACGGCGCCATAAATCAGAAACCGGATCGCGGCCCCGGCGCGGCGCTCACCGCCCCAGATCGCCACCAGCAGGGTGGTGGGGATCAAGATCAGCTCGTAGGCCAGCACAAACAACAGGGCGTTGCGGGCCAGAAACGAGCCCATCAGGCCCAGGTTGGTGGCCAACAGCAGGCCGTAAAACAAGCGCGGGCGGACCTGTTGCAGCGGTGTGGCCAACACCGCCATGGCGGTGATCAACGCCGCCAGCAACACCAACGGCAGGCTGAGGCCATCGATCCCCAGATCCAGAGCCGCAGCCCCAGCTTGGGCAACCAGCTGAGCGAGAGATCGGCGGGGGGCTGGCGCCAGGCCAGCAAACCGGTGGCCAGTTGGGCCAGGGCGGCGGCCTGGGCCGTGCGGCGCACCCAGGGGCTCGCCACCGGCAGCAGCTGCAGCCCGCAGGCGGCCAGCAGAGGAATCAGCAACAGCAACAGCAGGGTCATGGGGTCCTCCGGATCAACGGGCCAACAGCCAGGCGGCCATCACCAACACCCCCAGCACCAGCGAGAGGGCGTAAGCCTGGGAATTGCCGCTGGTGGTGAGGCTCAGCTGGCGCGCACCGGCCATGGCGGCTCCACCGGTGCCGCTGCTGAAGCCATCCACCAGGGCCCTATCGCTCCAGGCGCTGAAGCGGGCCAACCCCACCACGAAGGCCACCACGGTGCGGTGGTAGAAGGCCTCGGTGTGCATGTCTTCGGCCAGCCAGTGCTGGATGCCCCCGAGGCCGGCGGGCAGCTCCGCCAGGGGGTGGGGCCGCAGGTAAAACCACAGCGAACTGCCCGCCCCCAGCAGGGTGGAGACCACCAGGGGCCACCCCAGCGGGCCCCAGCCCGGCAGCGGGCTGAGCTGATACACCCCCAGGTGCACCAGCAGCTGCGGAATGTGCAGCACCAAGCCCATCAACAGCAGGGTGGGCAACACCATCAGCCAGAGCACCTCGGGCGAGCGCACCGTGAACGGCTTGGGCACGCCGCCCCAGATCAGGCCGAACACCCGCATCATCGAGGCGCAGAGCAGGGTGTTGGTGACCAGCACCAGCCCGCCGATCAGCACGGGGGCCTTGCTGGCCATGGCCAGCTCCAGCAGTTCCCGCAGGGCGGCGAAACCGCCGAAGGGGGGCAGGGCCATCAGGCCGAAGGCCCCCGCCAGGAAGGCCATGCCGATCAGCGGCCGGCGGCTCCACAGGCCCCCCAGTTGGGTGAGGTCCTGGGTGACGTTGCTGATCACGATGGCGCCCACCGCCATCAGCATCACGGCCATCGGCAGCGGATACACCAGCAGCAGGTGGTCGGCCACATCGATGCCCCCCAGACCCACCGCCACAAACAGCAGCCCCAGCCAGCTGCTCACCAGGAAGCTCATGGCCCGCTTCACATCGATCTGCCCCAGGGCGATCAGGGCCGCCACCAGGGCCGTGGTGCCGCCCACCACCACCAGCACCCCCTGCACCAGGGGGCTCAGGGCGATCAGCGGTTCGAGCCGCAGCAGCACCCAGGCACCGCCAAGCACCACCACCGAATTGCGCAGCACCGTGGAGGGCAGCGGGCTCTCCATCGCCTCATCCAGCCACAGGTGCAGCGGGATCTGGGCGCACTTGCCCATGGGGCCGGCGATCAGGGCCAGCAGGATCAGCTGGAAGCCGGCGGGCAACGGCTGGCCGTTGTTGGTGAGGTCGGCCGCCCAGCCCTGCAGGCCATGGAAATTCCAGGTGCCAGTGAGCGGCAGCAGGGCGATCACCCCGGCCAGCAGCACGATGTCGCCGATGCGCTTGGTGAGGAAGGCGTCACGGGCCCCCTTCACCACCAGCGATTGGTTGTACCAGGTGCCCACGATCACGTAGGTGCCCACCGTGAGCAGCTCCAGCAGCACGTAGCTGAAGAACACCGAATCGGTGAGCACCAGCGCGCAAAGGCCCGCTTCGAAAAAGCTGAGGCCGCCGAAGAAGCGGGGCCAGCCCCAGTCCATCTCCAGGTAGCCAATCGAATAGATCTGCACCAGCACGTGCAGGCCGGTGATCACCGTCATGGCGATCAGGGCCGGCTCGCTCACCAGGCCGTCAAAGCCGATGCGCAGGCCGGCGGTGTTGATCCAGGTCCAGCCGAAGCTGGGCGGGGCGTAGATCGCCGAAGCCCCGGCGGCGGAGTTGTTGTGCAGGCTGATCAGGGCCAGCAGGCTGTGGGTGAAGGCCACCGCCACCATCAACAGATTGATGTAGCCCGCCGGCCGGGGGCCGCTGCGTTTGATCAACCCCGGCGACCACAGCAGGCTGAAGGCCGATCCCACCAGGGGATAGAGGGGCACCAGCCAGGCCGTTCCAATCCAGGACAAGGGACGTGCACAAATGGTCCGGGAAAGTTAGAGATCCCGGCCTGGCGATTGGGGGGGATGCCCCGATGCGATGCCGATCGCGGCGGCCAGCCCTACACCGGCAGGTAGTAGCGCACCAGCGTGAACACCCGGTTGCGGTGGGCATCGAGGGCGCGGCGCATGTTCAGCCCGCGCTGGTTCAGCAACAGCTCATCAAAGCGGTAGCGGGGAATCGCCATCGGCATCACGATTGTGAATCGCGTGTCGGGGTGGGCCTTTTCCTCCGCATCCACGAAGTCCACAAACGGATCGATCATCGAGGCGTAGGGGCTGTTCAGCAGCTTCAGCTCCAGCCCCGGTGCATCGCCCACACTGCGCCTCCACTGGCTGCGGATGGCCTCGCGATCCTCCTGCTCAAAACACACCCGCACGGCCACCACCCGGTCCGAGACGCTGCAGGCGTACCGCAGGGCCTCCAGGGTGGGACGGCTCCAGCCGGGCATCCACACGATGCTCTGGTGGCCGAGGAGTTCCGCCCGTTGGGGCAGGCCCACCTCAAGGGGATCGCCCGGTTGCAGGTTGATCGCCTCGTAGACCCGGCGGTAGCGGCGGCGCACCCGCGCCAGCATCCACACCAGCAGCGGAATCGCGATCACCACGGTCCAGGCCCCCTCCTCGAACTTGCTCACCACAATCACCACCAACACCAGGCTGGTGGTGCAGGCGCCGAGGGCGTTCATCAGCATCCGCCCCTGCCAGCCACCGCCGCGCAGCCGCCACCAATGCACCACCATCCCCGCCTGGGAGAGGGTGAAGGCGCTGAACACCCCCAGGGCGTAGAGGTTCACCGCCACGGTGGTGTCGCCCTGGGCGATCAGGATCACCACACCGGCCGCGATCGCCAGCACCAAGATGCCGTTCTGAAACACGAGCCGATCGCCGATCCAGGCCATCTGGCGTGGCAGAAACCGGTCTTCCGCCAACAGGGCCGCCAGGCGGGGGAAATCGGCGAAGGCGGTGTTGGCCGCCAGGGCCAGGATCAACAGGGTGCTGATCTGCAGGGCCCAGAACAGCGGGCTGCTGGCGCCGAACAGGCGCATGCCGATCTGGGCCAGCACGGTGCGGTCGGCCTCGGGGGCCACCCCATAGAGAAAGCCCAAACCGCTGACGGTGAGGAACATCAGCGCCAGCATCAGGCCCATCACCAGCAGGGTGTGGCGGGCCCGCTGGGCGGAGGGTTCCCGGAACACCTTCACGCCATTGGAGATCGCTTCGATGCCCGTCATCGCCGAGCAGCCGGAGCTGAACGCCCGCAGGATCAGAAACAACCCCAGCGGCTCCAGGGCCCGCACCGGCGGCGGAGGGTCAGGCCGCAGGCCATGGGCCGTCACGATGTCGTGCAGGCCAAACAGGGCCAGCAACGCCAGCATCACCACGAAGGCATAGGTGGGGATGGCGAAGGCACGCCCCGCCTCCCGCACGCCCCGCAGGTTCACCCAGGTCACCACCACCAGCAGCAGCAGCGCCAGGCTGGTTTCGTAGGGCAACACCGCGGGAAACAGCGAGGAGAGGGCCTGGGTGCCGGCCATCAGGCTCACCGCCGCCGTGAGGATGTAATCCACCAGCAGCGAGGCGGCCGCCACCAGGCTGGGGAGCGTGCCCAGGTTTTCCCGGGCCACCACATAGGAGCCGCCCCCCTGGGGGTAAGCCGTGATGGTCTGCCGGTACGACAGCACCACGATCGCGATCAGCAGCACGATGGCCACCGTGATCGGCAACGACAGCTCCAGGGCCCGGCTGCCCGCGAGGATCAACACCCCCAGCGAGGCCTCCGTGGCGTAGGCCACCGAGGAGAGGGCATCGGAGCTCAGGATCGGCAGCGCCGCGTAGCTGCCGAGCTTCTCGTTGTCGGCCTGGCGGCGCGCCAGCGGCATGCCCAGCAGCCGCTGCAGGATGGTTTTCAAGGTGGCCTTGGGGGAGCCAAACCTCACCATGGCACGCCAAAACGTTGCTGTCCGCACCGCACCGGTGCCATGACAGGGGTGTCGCAGCGGGGGAGGTTCCGTGCGCTCCACCCTCAACGCTCTGCTCCAGCAGCTGGTGCAACGCGGCTGGCCCAAGCGAGATCTGCAGCGGGGGGCCTTGCGGCCAGCCCCGGTGGGCCCCTGGTGGTCGATCGACCTGGGCAACGGTGACCCCGACCAGGTGACCACCGTGACCCTGCACCCCTGGCAGCAGGGGTTGCTCGAATTCACGATCACCGTGCTCGCCGACGGCGACGACCAGATCCAGTCGTTTGAACTGGAGTGCAACGCCATGCCGATCCCGGTGGCGTTGATCAACTGGTGGGGTGGGCTGGATGCCGCCCTCACCCAGGCGAGCTGGCTGCGGGATCAGCTGATCTCCGCCTGGGATCGGGAAATCAGCCTCGGGGGCGAGCTGCCCTAGGCCGATGCAGCTCAGCCGATGCAGCTCAGCCGAAGCGGCGGCGGCCGTCGTTGAAGCTGCCGAAGCTGCTCACCTCGCCGGTGCGCTCACCGCCGCCGTCAGCGCGAGACAGCTTCCAGACATTGCGGTTGACGCGGCGGGCCCGCAGGCCACCCCGCTCCACCCGGGCGGCACCGGGGCGGGCACCCATTAAGTAGGTCACCTCAGCGGTGCTCAGCGGCGCACCGGTGCTCAGGGCCAGTTGGGTGAGCTCGAGGCGCTGGCGCAGGGCGGCCACATCGCAGCTGCCGCCGTCCTCCGCCTCGCTCCACATCCAGGGCAATTCGCCGTTGGCGGCCATCTTCTGCATCAGGCCCATGCCCACCAGGGCCAGGGCCTGTTCAGGCTTGAGGTTGGCCCCGTCGGCAGCGCTGGCGGCGGCTTTGCTGGAAGCCGAAGAAGCGGTGGAAGCGCTGCGCTTGGTGGCCACGGGCGGTGCTGCGGAGGATGGCCGGACCGTACCGGCCCTTCCACTGCGCCGCAACCAGTTCGGAGCCCGGCCAAACCTGTCGCCCGCGGCGGGCTCCCCGGAGCAAGGCGGTAAGATCGCCGCGCTCCAACCGGTGTGCGTGCCCCGCAGCCGATCGGTCCCCTGGAGCGCTTCGTTTCATTGCCCGCAAGCACCCCCAGGCGACGCACCGCAGCGGTGCAGATCACGGGCACCGACCTGGGGTTCAGCGCCAGTGGCACGCCCCTGGATGATCTGCATCCCTCGGCGGCCAGCTGTGTGATCACCACCGACAGCGAGGCCCGGCTGGTGAGCCAGGCCAGCGCGGTGGAATCGATCGAGCTGCGCACCTACGTGTTTCTCGATTCCCTGCAGCCCCAGCTGGCGGCCTACATGGGCACCGTGAGCCAGGGCTTCCTGCCGATCCCGGGAGACGCCTGCCTGTGGCTGGAGGTGTCCCCCGGCATGGCGGTGCACCGCGTCACCGACATCTCACTCAAGGCCAGCACCGTGCGCCTCGGCCAGATGGTGGTGGAGCGGGCCTTTGGCTCCTTGGCGCTCTACCACCGCGACCAGAGCAACGTGCTCCACTCCGGTGATGTGGTGCTGGAGGCGATCGGCAGCCGCGTGGAGCAGCGCACCCGCTGCAGCGTCACCTGGACGGAGATCATCCGCGCCATCACCCCCGACCACGCGGTGCTGATCAACCGCCAAAACCGGCGCGGCTCGATGATTCAGTCGGGGATGAGCATGTTCATCCTCGAAACCGAGCCCGCCGGCTACGTGCTGCTGGCGGCCAACGAGGCCGAGAAATCCAGCAACATCACCGTGGTGGATGTGAAAGCGGTGGGAGCCTTCGGCCGCCTCACCCTGGCGGGCTGGGAGGGGGATGTGGAGGAGGCCGCCGCCGCCGCCATGCGCTCGGTGGAGCAGATCAACCGGCGCGCTCGATCCTGAGCAAACGCTTGAGTTCCGGCGCCAGGGCCCGGGCCGCCTTGCCGCGGGAGCCCAACTTGTGGCGCAGGTGCGGCGGCATCTGGGCGTAGGTCATGCCCGCTTCGCGCACCCAGAACAGCGGGTCGTAGCCACCGCCTTCCCCCTCGGGGGCCCGCAGGATCTCACCGCGGCAGATGCCCTGGGCCTCCAGCACCGGCTCCCCCTCGGGGTTGGCCAGCACCATGGCGCTGTTGAAGCTGGCGCTGCGGTAGGGGCTCTCCCCCAACTCCCGCAGCAACCGCGCCATCCGCTCCGGATCGGTGGCGGCGTAGCGGGCCGAGTAGAGCCCCGGCTCACCGCCCAGGGCATCCACCTCCAGGCCCGAATCGTCCGCCAGGGCCCAGTGGCCGGTGAGGCGGGCCACCGCGGTGGCCTTGAGGCGGGCGTTCTCCAGGTAGGTGCTGCCGGTTTCCTCGATCTCCAGCCCCTCCGGCTGGCGGCGCACCTCCAGGCGCACGGCATCGAGCATCGCCGTGATCTCCGCCACCTTGTGGGCGTTGCCGCTGGCAATCACCAACACAGACGTGCCGGCAGGGCTGAACCGGTGGTGCATCCGGACCGCCTCCGCCGCAGGGGCACCATTGTGCCGGTTGGGGCGACCGCCAAGGGTGTGAGGCAGGTTGGGTTGAACATTCCACCCCCCGAACAAGTCCAGGGGCTCCTGCCTCGCGAAAAACCGTAGGGAGCACGCCCCGGGTCGGCAAGGGTGTGCGCCGAGATGTGTGCAGCCGGCAACAGATCGGCAGCGCAGGCCTAGCTTGCAATCGCGGAACAGCCCCCACCGGGAATGGACACCAGTTTGGTTCTGCAGAACCTGCTCACCCCACCGGTTCTGTTCTTTTTCCTGGGGGTGATTGCGGTGCTGGTGCGCTCGGATCTGGAGATCCCGGCGCCGCTGCCGAAATTGTTTTCGCTCTACCTGCTGCTGGCGATCGGCTTCAAGGGCGGCCTGGAGCTGCAGCACAGCGGCATCAGCGGCCCGGTGCTGCCCACCATCGCCGCGGCGGTGGGGATGTCGCTGGCGGTGCCGCTGGTGAGTTTTGCGGTGCTGCGCCTGAAGCTCGATGGCTTCAACGCCGCCGCCATCGCCGCCACCTACGGCTCGATCAGTGCCGTGACCTTCATCACCGCCGAGAGCTTCCTGGACACCCAGAAGCTTCCCCACGACGGCTTCATGGTGGCGGCCCTGGCGTTGATGGAGTCGCCGGCGATCATCGTGGGCCTGCTGCTGGTGAAGCTGGCCAGCACCCAACAACGGCCCGACAACGGCCGCATGCGCTGGGGGGCGGTGCTGCACGAGGCCATGCTCAACGGCTCGGTGTACCTGCTGGTGGGGAGCCTGCTGATCGGCTACCTCTCCGCGGCCAACAGCCCGCTGAGCGTGGAGAAGATGCTGCCCTTCACCGACAAGCTCTTCTACGGCTCCCTCAGCTTCTTTCTGCTCGACATGGGCATCGTGGCGGCCCAGCGCCTGGCGGACCTGCGGCGGGCCGGCGCCTTCCTGATCGGTTTCTCAGTGTTCATGCCCCTGTTCAACGCCGTGCTGGGGGCGCTGATCGCCCGGGGGCTGGGGCTGGGGCCCGGCAATGCCCTGTTGTTTGTGGTGCTCTGCGCCAGCGCCTCCTACATCGCCGTGCCGGCCGCCATGCGCATGACCGTGCCCGAGGCCAACCCCAGCTACTACATCTCCACGGCCCTGGGGCTCACCTTTCCCTTCAACATCATTGTGGGAATTCCGCTCTACATGGCGCTGGTGAACAAACTGGTGGCACCCGCAGGTTGATCGAATGAAACGCCTCGATTTGATCATCAGCGAGCGGGAATTGGATGCCGTGCTCAAGGCCATCGATGCCGCCGGCTCACCGGGCTACACCGTGATGAAGCACGTCACCGGCAAGGGGCCCCATGGGTCGGTGTCGGAGGCCATGGACTTCAGCGGCCTCGGCGCCAACGCCCACGTGATCGTGTTTTGCCAGCCGGAGGTGCTGGATCGGCTGCGCCAGGGCATCCAACCGCTGCTGGGTTATTACGGTGGCGTGGCGTACGTGTCGGACGCAGAACCCCTGTGAGGGCGGTGGCAACGGCGACGTTTTGGGGCTGGATCATCGAACCAAGACAACAGCAACTCCAAAGTTTTGTGATGCACTGATCAGCTGCGGTTATCAGTGACAGCGCAGACGGTGATGGCACAAACGCCCCAAAACGCTTGACGGGGGGCTTGCCGCGAGAGCAAGGTTGCAGGCGAACATTCCACCCCTCCTCCAGGAGCAGGTAATGGCTAACGAAACCATGGGCATCGCCCTCGGCATGATTGAAACCCGGGGCCTGGTTCCCGCGATTGAAGCGGCTGATGCCATGACCAAGGCCGCCGAAGTGCGCCTGATTGGTCGCGAGTTCGTCGGCGGCGGTTACGTGACCGTGCTGGTGCGCGGCGAAACCGGTGCTGTGAACGCTGCCGTTCGCGCCGGCGCTGACGCCTGCGAGCGCGTGGGCGACGGCCTGGTGGC
>RHBP01000055.1 GCA_010030955.1 Synechococcaceae bacterium WBB_10_009
ACGCCAAGGGCCTGATGAAGGCCGCCATCCGCGACAACAACCCGGTGCTGTTCTTTGAGCACGTGTTGCTCTACAACCTCACCGAGGACATCCCCGAGGGGGATTACACCTGCGCCCTCGATCAAGCGGACCTGGTGCAGGAGGGCAGCGACGTCACGATCCTCACCTACTCCCGCATGCGCCACCACTGCCTCAAGGCGGTGGAGCAACTGGAGAAGGAGGGGTTGAGTGTGGAGCTGATCGACCTGATCAGCCTCAAGCCGTTCGACATGGACACCATCGCCCGCTCGATCCGCAAGACCCACAGGGTGTTGATCGTGGAGGAGTGCATGAAGACCGGTGGCATCGGTGCCGAGCTGATGGCGCTGATCACCGAGCAGTGCTTCGACGACCTCGACGCCCGGCCCGTGCGGCTGTCGTCCCAGGACATTCCCACCCCCTACAACGGCACCCTGGAAAACTTGACGATCATTCAGCCCCACCAGATCGTGGAAGCGGCCAAGGCCCTCAAGGCTGGCCAGGTCTGAGATGGCACGCCAACAGGGGTGGTTCGCCCTGATCCTGGCCCTGGCGATTGCGGCCGCTGCCGTGCTCGCCAGCTTCCCGCTGCAACTGGGGCTCGACCTCAAGGGCGGCAGCCAGCTCACCCTGCAGGTGATGCCCGCCGGGGCAATCACCAGCGTGAAGCCTGAGCAGCTCGAGGCGGTGAAAGACGTGCTCGACCGCCGCATCAATGGCCTGGGGGTGGCTGAATCCACCCTTCAGACCGTCGGCGACGACCAACTGGTGTTGCAGCTCCCCGGCGAGCAGGACCCCAGCCGCGCCGCCAAGGTGCTCGGCACCACGGCCCTGCTGGAGTTCCGCGCCCAGAGGCCCGGCACGGAGCAGCAGATGAGCGGCCTGCTCAAGCTCAAGCGCCAGGCCCAGGCGGTGCTCAACCAGCGCCGTCAGCGCAGCCAGGCCCTCGCCGAGGGCCAATCGGCCCCCGACACCCCCGCCGTCGATCTGCCGGCCCAGCAGCTGGCGGAATCGCTGCAGAGCCTTGGGGTGGCCGTGCCCGCCGGCAGCAGTGAGGTCGACCAACTGGAGCTGCTGCTGGCGGAGGTGAACCGCCGCGTCGTGGACCTCTACGAACCCGCCGAGCTCACCGGCCGCGATCTCACCGCCGCCGGCCGCCAGCAGCAGCAGACCGGCTCGGGCTGGGATGTGACCCTCACCTTCAACGGCGAGGGGGGCCGCAAGTTCGCCGCCCTCACCCAGAGCATCGCCGGCAGCGGCCGCCTGTTGGGGATCGTGCTCGATGGCCGCTCCATCAGCGAAGCCAGCGTGGGGCCGGAGTTCAAACCCGCCGGCATCACCGGCGGCTCCGCCAGCATCACCGGCAATTTCAGTGCTGAAGAGGCCCGCGACCTGGAGGTGCAGCTGCGCGGCGGTTCCCTGCCGTTGCCGGTGAAGCTGATTGAGGTGCGCACCGTCGGCCCCTCCCTGGGGGCCGAGAACATCCGCTCCAGCCTGGTGGCGGCCCTCTCCGGCCTGGCCCTGGTGGCCGTGTTCATGGTGGTGGTCTACCGCCTGCCCGGTCTGGTGTCGGTGGTGGCCCTGAGCCTCTACGCCCTGTTCAACCTGGCGATCTACGCCCTGATCCCCGTCACCCTCTCGCTGCCGGGCATCGCCGGGTTCATCCTCTCGATCGGCATGGCCGTCGACGCCAACGTGCTGATCTTTGAGCGGGTCAAGGAGGAGCTGCGGGCCGGCAACACCCTGATCCGCTCGATCGACACGGGCTTCTCGCTGGCGTTCTCCTCGATCCTCGATGGCCATGTCACCGGCCTGATCAGTTGTGCCGCCCTGTTTGCCCTGGGCACCGGCCTGGTGAAGGGCTTTGCCGTCACCCTGGCCATTGGCCTGTTGCTCAGCCTGTTCACGGCGCTCACCTGCACCCGCAGCATCCTGCGGCTGCTCACCAGCTACCCGGCCCTGCGCCGCGTCACCTACTTCCTGCCCGCCCGCCAGCTGCCCGCCGGTGCCGCCTGATGACCAGCACCCCCCTGCCCACCCCCCGCTTCCGCATCACGCGCCACCGCCGCTTGGCCTGGGTGGGATCCGGCCTGGCCTGCCTGCTCAGCCTGCTGGGGCTGGTGCTCTGCTGGATCAACCCGGAGATCGGCGCGCCGCTGCGGCCCGGCCTCGATTTCACCGGTGGCACCCAGATCCAGCTGGAGCGCGCCTGCCCGGGGCCCTGCTCCCCCGTATCCGCCGATGCCCTGCAGCGCCGCATCGCCCGCTTGACCGTGCCGGCCGAGGCCGGGGCCAGCGCCCCCAGCCTCAATGCCGCTGCCGTGCAGGTGCTCGACCAGGGCCGCTCCCTGGTGTTGCGGCTGCCGGACCTCAACCCCGAGCAGGCCGCCGTGGTGGTGGCTGAGGTGCAGGCCGCCGCCGGTCCGCTGCAGGCGGCGGCCACGTCCGTGAACACCATCGGGCCCACCCTCGGCGATCAACTGCTCAAGGGCAGCCTGATCTCGCTGCTGGTGAGCTTCGCCGCCATCGCGCTGTACATCACCGTCCGCTATGACCGCGTTTTCGCGGGCCTGGCCCTGCTCTGCCTGGGCCACGATGTGCTGATCACCTGCGGCGTGTTCGCCTGGTTGGGCCTGCTGGCCGGCATCGAGGTGGATTCGCTGTTTGCCGTGTCTCTGATCACGGTGGCCGGCTATTCCGTCACCGACACGGTGGTGGTGTTCGACCGCATCCGTGAGCAAAAAACGGTGCTGCGGGACCTGCCCCTGCCTGATCAGGTGGACGTGGCGGTGGATGCCACCCTCACCCGCTCGCTTTACACCTCCCTGACCACCCTGCTGCCCCTGGTGGCCCTGATCTTCTTCGGCGGCAGCACCCTGTTTTGGTTTGCGGTGGCGCTCACCATCGGCATCGCCGTGGGCAGCTGGTCGAGCATCGGCGTGGCCCCCACCCTGCTGCCCCTGTTCGCCCGGCGATGAACGGCAGCGGCCGGCGCCCCATCCCCTGGGTGCCCCTGCTGTTGGGGGTGTTTGCCGTGCTGGATCTGCGGGTGGAGGTGCAGCTGCTGCTGGAGCACTTCACCTGGAGCAGCTTGGCCCAGATTCCCCTGCACCATCCCCTGGCGGTGGCCGTGCTGCTGCTGTTGCCGTCGCTGCTGCGCCCGACGCGCTGAGCGCCTACGTCCAGCGGTCCATCACCTGCTCCACCAGCAGTTTCTGGGCCAGCACCTGCAGCACCACCACCAGGGGCAGGGCTAGCAGCACCCCCGGCAGCCCCAGCAGCGCCCCCAGGCACAGCTGGGCCATCAACGCCACCGTGGGCAGCAGGTTCACCGTGCGGCTCAGCAGCAACGGGGTGAGCAGAAATGCTTCGCCGTTCTGCACCAGCAGCCGCAGGATGAGCACCTGCAGCGCCAGGGCCGGCGACACCAGCAGCGCCACCGACAGGGGCAACAAGGTGGCGGCGGTGGGGCCGATGGTGGGCACGAAGGTGAGCAGCCCGCACACCAGGGCACTGAGCAGGGCCAGGGGCACCTTGAGGGCCGCCAGGCCGGCCCAGGTGAAGGCAAACACCGCCACACCGGAGAGGGTCATGCCCGCCAGCCAGCCCCCCAGGGCCTGGCGGCACTCCCCCAGCACGTCGCCGATCAGGGGGCGGACGTGGGCGGGGGTGATGGCCAGCACCAGCCGTTGGTGGCTGCGGGGGTCGAGGGCCAGCAGCAGCGCCAGCAGCACCATCAACAGCAGCTGCACGGTGATCGAGGCGGCGCCACCGGCAAAACCCAGCAGTTGGCTGCCGAGCGGTTGCAGTTTTTCCAGGGTGCCGAACTGCAGCAGGCGGCTTTCGACGCTCTCCAGCATCGCCATCCCCCCCAGCAGTTGCCCCAGGCGGGTGAACATCGCCGGCACCAACTGCGTGAATTGATTCACCTGCTCCACCAGCTCAGGCAGCAGCAGCTCCCCCAGCCGCCAGCCGGTGAAGCCCAGCACCAGCACCACCACCAGCAGGGCCAGCGGGCGGTTTAGGCGCGTGATGGAACGCAGCCAGGTCACCGGCACGTCGAGGGCCACCGCCAGCACGACGGCGCCGAACAACACCAGCAACACCCAACGCAGCTCCCAGGCCAACAGGCCCAGCACCACCAGGGCCAGCAAACCCAGCAGGCTGCGGGTGGTCATGGGGTGTCCCCCTGGCGCTGCCAGGGGTCGAGCACATCGCGGATCACCACCTCACGGATCACCACCTGCAGGCACACCGCCAGCGGCAGGGCCAGCAGCAGCCCCAGGGGGCCGAACAACACGGTGAACAGCAGCTGGGCCGCCAGGGTGAGGCCCGGCAGCAGCTTCACCTGGTGGTGCATCACCGACGGCGTGATCACATAGCTCTCCAGGTTCTGCACCAGCACATAAAGCCCCAGCACCGCCAGGGCCTTCCAGGGCGACACCAGCAGGGCCACCGACATCGGAAACACGGTGCTCAGGGTGGGGCCGATGTTGGGGATCACGTTCAGCAGCCCCGCTAGCAGGGCGTTGGCCACCACCAATTTCACCCCCAGCAGCGACAGGCCGATGCCCGCCAGCAGCGCCACACACAGGGAGCTGATCAGCACACCCCCCATCCAGCTGCTGAGGGCATCCCCGCACTGCAGCAGCACCTGCCGCAGGCGCCGGCGGTAGAAGGAGGGGGCCAGCAGCACCGCCACCTCGCGGTAGGCGGTGGGTTGCACGGCGATCATCAGGCTCACCGCCACCACCAGCAGCAGCTGGATCAGGCCGCCGCCCAGGTTGCCGGCCACCCCCAGCAGGCCCCGCAGGCCACCGCCCACGGGGTCGGTGGCGGTGCCGGCGGCTCCCCAGCTCTGCTGCAGCCACTGCACCGCCTGCTGGCCGTAGAGCATGCGGTTGCTCTGGTCGAGCAGTTGGCGCAGCAGGCCTGCGGCCCGCTCAGCGGCGGTGGGCAGCTGCTGCACCAGCTGCTGAAACTGCTCCACAAACGGGGGCACCACGGCCCCCAGGGCCACCAGCAGCAGCACCAGCAGCCCCAGCAGGCTCAGGAGCAGGGCCTGGGGCCGGCCGCACCCCAGACGCCGTTGCACGACGCCCACCAGGGTGCAGAGGGCCATGGCCAGCACCACGGCGGCGAACAGGTGGATGACCACCTCCCGCAGGTGCCACAGCAGCAGCAGGGCCGCTGCCGTGGCGATCACCCCGATCCACTGGCCGAATTTCACGGCAGCTCAGTCGGCTTGGCTGTCGCCGTCGGTGTCGCCGTCGCCGGCCCCCTCACCCTGCTCAGCCTTCTGGGAGAAGCCCAGTTCATTGGCGTCGGCGTAGCGCTGGGCGAAGCGCATGAAGCGATCGAAATCCTCCGGCGTCTTCCAGGTGTAGGTGGCCTCCAGGGCGGCCGGCTTGCCGTTCACAAACTTGGCGTTCACATCGCGGGTCACCAGTTGACCCTCCTCATCCACCATGTACATGCCGCCGATGTCCCCCAGGGATTCCGGTGACAGGGCCTCCGGTTGGTCGAACACGAAGATCGCCTGGCCGGTGCGGCCATCGCGCGAGCGGGTCATGCGGATGTCGGGCACCACCGGTTCATCGACTCCGCGAAAAAACTGAATGGCGGCCATCGACGGGTCCCTCAAAGACCAGATCCTAGGCAGTGTCCCGGGCACGCCTCAGCCCGCCTGGGCGGTGATGCAACCGGAGGCCAGCAACCGCTGGGCCGCCGCCTCGGCCCCCAGCCCGCCCAGCGGGTGGCTGCCGAGCAACCGCTGCTGGTCCCCATCGCCATGGCGGGCCAGTTCGTGGTCGTAGCAGCGGTCGTAGTAGTCGAGCATCTGCCGGGCCGCCTCACCCCATTCGCCCCGGTCGATGGCCTCGAGGGCGGCGGCGGTGCGCTGGGGCCCGAGTCGGCGGGCGATGCGCTCGGTGGCCTCCCGCAGGGCGGCGGCGGGTTGGCTGCCGTACACCGCCACCAGTTGCTCCAGCCGCTCCGGCAGCGGGCGCTGAATCTCCAGCAGCGGTGCCCGCTGCATTTGGCGCCACAGCCCCGCCGGAATGCGGCAGCGGCCCACCTGGGCACTTTCCGCCTCCAGCCAGATCTCCGGGGCCTGGCGGTGGTTGTGCAACGCCAGGGCGATGCGGTTTTCGTAGTGCTCCGTGCTGGGTTGGGGCGGCAGCCCCAGGCCCCCAAAGCTGCTGCCGCGGTGATGCGCCAACCCCTCCAGATCCACCACCGCCACGCCGTGGCGCTGCAGGGCGAGCAGCAGGTCGGTTTTGCCCGTGCCGGTGCGGCCCCCCAACAGCCGCAGCGGCATGGGCTGCTCCACCCGCTGCAGCACCCACCGCCGGAAGGCCTTGTAGCCCCCCTCCAGCACCACCACCGGCAGCTCCAGTTGCTGGGCCAGCCAGGCCATGCTCTGGGAGCGCATGCCGCCGCGCCAGCAATGCAGCCGCAGCACACCACCCGTTTCGGCATGGGCCTTGCTGAGGGCGTCCCCCAGGTCCGCCAGCCGCGGGCCCACCAGCTGCAACCCCCGTTGGATGGCGGCCCGCCGCCCGAGCTGCTTGTAGGCGGTGCCCACTTCCGCCCGCTCGGCGTCGCTGAACAGCGCAAGGTTGCGGGCCCCCGGGATGTGCCCCTGGGCGTATTCCGCCGGCGCGCGCACATCCAGCAGGGCCCCCGAACCCGCCAGAAACGGCTCAATCGCCCCTTGCCCGCCTGCGTCCACCCCGCCCCCCTCCGGCCATGCCTGACATAGTGGGCCAACGCTGGCGCAGGCAGCTCCGTCCCCCTCGATGCTCTCCGGACCCCCTGTCACCACCACGGTCAGCGCCGACCAGTTGCTGGAGCGTTTCCTCGCCGCCAACCCCCGGCAGCGCCGCAGCCTGTTGACCCAGGTGGAGCAGCGGGCTGAGGAGCTGCGTCCCCTGTTGGCCGACCAGCTCGACCGCCTCGATGCCACCGGAGACGACTGGGCCGCCGGCACCCTGGTGCAGCTGTTGGCCGCTGGGGGCGATGCGTTGGCCGAGGCCTTTTGGCGGCGCTGCCCCGATGGCTGGCTTGCCGTGGGCAGCGCCCAAGGGCTCGACTACGCCCCCCTGCAGCGGGCCTTGATTCAGCGCGATTTTGAGGAGGCCGACCGGCTCACCAGCACCCATTTGCGGCAGCTGGCCGGGGCCGATGCCGAGGCCCGCGGCTACGTGTACTACTCCGAGGTGCCCCCCATGGCGGCGGCCGATCTGGAGAGCCTGGACCGGCTGTGGGTGGTCTATTCCCAGGGCCGCTTCGGCTTCTCCGTGCAGTTGCGGCTGCTGCGCAGCCTCGCCGGCCGCTGGGACCAGCTCTGGCCCCGCATCGGCTGGAAGCAGGGTGGCCTCTGGACCCGCTACCCCAAGGCCTTCACCTGGTCGCTGGAGGCGCCGGAGGGGCATTTGCCCCTGGTGAACCAACTGCGGGGGGTGCGGTTGATGGATGCCTTGCTCAGCCATCCCGCCCTGCAGCGGCGGGTGTCGGCCTGATCACACCCCTGCGGCGCCGCCGCTGTTGCAGGCGTAGGGTCGAAGGGCACCCGATGGGACCCGGCGGCGGCAACCATGGCCATGCGTTGGGCTGACTTCATCACCCCATCGACCTTGCAGTTGGCACCGTTGCTGGAGCTGCTGCTGGAGCCGATCAACCGCTCGCCGCAGTTGGGCAACCTGCAGCTCGGTTTGCAGGAGGTGTTGGTGAATGCCGTGCGCCATGGCAACGGCAACGACCCCGGCAAATGCTTGCGGGTGCGTCGCATCGTCACCCCCCGCTGGCTGGTGTTTCAGGTGCAGGATGAGGGCGCTGGCCTGCCGCCCCAGGGTCGCGGTCACGCGTTGCCGGAGGCCGTGGATGCCGCTTGCGGCCGCGGCCTCTACCTCATCCACCAGTGCTTCGAGGACGTGCGCTGGAGCCGCCGCGGCAACCGCGTGCAGGTGGCGGTGCGCCGCGCCGCCTGACGGCTCAGCGGCCGTGCTGCGGGCAGCCCGGGTCGCGCAGCTCCCCCTGCAACCAGCCCAGGGCCTGCTGCACCATCGGCGTGGCCTCGCCGTTGTTCACCAGCTGCACCAGGGCCGCCGCCAGCAGCTCGGCGGCGCGGCGCCGGGGCTGTCCCTTGAGCGCATGCCACTGGCGATCGTCGATGCTCAGCAGACGGGCCAGGGCTTCGCTGGCCTCCTGGCTGCCCTCCGGCCATGGGCTGGGGCGGGATTGCGGCGGCGCGGGCGGCTTCACTGGACGAACGGTGGCTCCGGCGGCCATCCTGACGCCATGCAGCAGCGGCCGCGCTCCCCCCACACGCCCATCCGTTGGTTGCACCAACTGGGCGGCGTGATGGCGCAGGTGGCACGGGCGGAGCGCTTGCCCTCCCGTGATGACAGCCTGCAGGCGCGGCGGTTGCGGCAGCGGATGGCCCTGGCCCAGCGCTTGCTCGACCCCCTGCCCTCGCCCCTGCGGGCCACCGGCCCGCTCGAGCGCGGCGTCTGGCAGGCCCTGCGCTGGGGAGGACTGGGGCTGTTGCTGAGCCTTTGGCTGCGGCGTTAGGCCGCCGGTTCCATGGCCGCGGGGCCCGCCTCGGGCTCCGGTTGCAGATCCACCCGGGCGCCGCTGAGCCGTGGCGGCGGGGCCGTCTGGGCTAGCCGCTCGCCGCGCAGCCAGGCGTTGTGCAGGGCGCGGCGCCGTTGATCCTCCGCCAACACCAGCCGATCCGCGGCGGAGACAGGGCTTTCGCCCGGCAGCACCGGGGTGCGCAAACAGATGCCAAAGCCGTGGGCCTCCACCTGCAGCTGCCCCTCCATCAGCACGGTCTGGAAGGTCCAGTGAGCCAGCGCACGCTGAAGGGATTGGCCATGCCCGGGCGCTGCGGCGGATCCGACCCTTCGACCCTATGGGGGTGGCCGCTGGCTGGGCTGGCTTTGTCAGCGCTTGGTGGCACTCCAGACGCGGGTCATCAGGTGGGAGCTGGCGCGAATGCCACTGAAACCGGCCTGCTCGAGCCGGCCATCGATGCCGTCGCTGATGTAATCGCGGTAGTAGGGCTCGTGGAACACGCGGCGGAAATTGTCCATGGCCGCCTCGAACTGGGGCGAATCCGCCAGCTGCACCGAATCGGCCAGCACCAACGTGCCGCCGGGCTCCAGCACCCGGAAGCAGTCGTTGAGCACCGCCTGGCGGGCCTCACCGGGCAGTTCGTGCAGCAGGAACACGCAGGTCACCGCTTGCATGCTGCCGCTGGCGAACGGCAGCTGTTCGGCGTTGCCCTGCACCAGTTGGGGCAGTTCGCTGGGGAGTTGGCTGAGCCAACGGTTGGCCTGGCGCAGATAGGCGGCGGAGAGGTCGAGGCCCACCAGCTGGGCCTGCGGCAGCGCCGCCCGCAGCTGGCGCAACATGCGGCCGGTGCCGGTGGCCACATCAAGCACCCGCAGCTGGCTGGCCGGACGGCCCTCAAAGGCCCGCAGCCCCTCGATCAACGGCCGAATCACCCGGCGCCGCATGGGGTCGGCGGTGCCGTTGAACAGGATCTCCACCTGCAGGTCGTAGAGCGAGGCGGAATGGTCGCTCAGGTAGCCATCGGTCTGGTGGTGGAAGTTCTGGAGGTAGTAGTCGGGATAGTCCTCGCTCTGCACCTCCTGCGGCAGGTCGTGCACGTTGCGTTCGCTGCGCCGGGTCCAGGTGCTGGGCATGTCCAGCCAGACCAAGGGGTAGCGGGCTGCCCAATCCAGCCATGGCCCGTCGAACAGCAGGCTGGTGGGATAGAGGCCCTGCTCGGCCTCCTGCCAGTCGAGCTCCAGCAGGGCGGTGTTGGCGGCCTGCAGCTGCTTGAGCATCTGCGAAGGAATGGGCCGCGTTTTGGGGGCACCGGCCGGGGCCACCAGCTCCATCAGCTTGGTGCTCACCTCCTTGTGGGCCACCCCCATCAGGCTCTTGCCCCCCTGCAGGGCCTGGTAAGCGAGCTTGGTGAGGGTGTCGGCCATGGGCGAGCGCCGCTGTTGCGAATGCCTCCCATTCCAACGGATCCGTGGCTCCAACGCGGCCCTGCCCCATGAAAAAGGCCCCGGACCATGCCGGAGCCATGCGGGCCAACGTGGCCAGGGTCGGGGACGACGGCCGCTCAGGCGTCGTAGTACATGGTGTACTCGTGGGGGTGGGGCCGCTGGCGCAGCTGCTGCACCTCCTCGTACTTGAGGGCGATCCAGTTGTCGATGAAGTCTTCGGTGAAAACACCACCGGCCAGCAGGTACTCGTGGTCGGCCTTGAGGGCCTCCAGCGCACCGTTGAGGGAGGCGGGCACGGTGGAAATCTTGGCCAGCTCCTCGGCGGACAGTTCGAACAGGTCGACGTCGGTGCCGTCGCCCGGGTCAATCTGGTTCTTGATGCCGTCGATTCCGGCCATCAGCATGGCGGCGAAGCCCAGGTAGGGATTGGAGAGGGCGTCGCCGGAGCGGAACTCGAGGCGCTTGGCCTTGGGGTTCATGCCGGTGAGCGGAATGCGCACGGCGGCGGAACGGTTGCCCTGGGAATACACCAGGTTCACCGGGGCTTCAAAACCGGGCACCAGACGCTTGTAGCTGTTGGTGGTGGGGTTGGTGAAGGCCAGGAAGCTGGGGGCATGCTTTAGCAGGCCACCGATGTACCAGCGGGCGGTCTGGGAGAGGTTGGCGTAGGTGCCTTCGCCCCAGAACAGGGGTTGGCCGCCCTTCCAGAGGC